>NZ_AMXB01000016.1:0-97195 GCF_000310125.2 Thauera sp. 27 | reverse complement strand
CTCCTCCCTGATGAATGTGGGAGGGATTGTTCCGCGTGGGCGCGGGCGGGCAAAGAACGCCGCTCAGTGACCGGTTACGCTGCAGCCGTATCGTCGTCAATCTCGTCCGACGCCTTGAGCGCCAGGCCGTGATGCGGCACGGCGGTACCGTCCTCGCCATCTGCCACGCGCAGTTCTGTCTCTCCCCAAGTCACAGCCCTGCGGATGTCTGCGAACCCGATCTTCGCCAGCTCGCGCAACACCATGTCCTGCGTGATCTCGGTACGCTCTGCCCTCGCCTTCATTTCCCGCTGCACCGCAGCGGCAACATCTGGTTTTGTCAGGTTTTCATACCCGATCGCATTCGCGCGGTGCGAACTGTACCCAGCTCGAATCGCAGCCTGAGTCGCGTTCAGGTCGATAAGGTATTCCTTGACGAAGCGCGACTGCTTGGGCGTGAGTCCTTTTCGACCCATCACCTCGTCCCCAGCCCGAACACCTGGTAGAGCGCATCGAAGTCCGCCGGCCGCGCCTGCGGCTTGAGCCGGTAGAAGCACGCCGTGTAGCGCTCACCAGTCCGGCGCGTGCGACGCATGCAGGCTGTGCCCTCCACTGCCTCGATCAGGCGGAACCGCCGCAGCCAGGAGCACGCCGCGCGTACCGGGTACTCGTCACATCCCATCGCCGCCGCGATGTCGGTCGTGGTGAAGACGCTCACCCCTTCAGCGTCTTTGATCTCGCCCTCGTAGGCTCGGATGGCATCGAGCACGGTTTCCGTCGTCACGTTCATGCTGTCACTTCCCAGATCTCAATCACTGCGCCAGGCGAATCCAGTGCGTCATCACCTTCCATCGGAAACACCTTCGCCAGCCGCGTGTACTCGATCACTCGAGCGTCGTCCTGCTCCTTCACTCGAACACCTCCACATCCCAGCCGCCCCCATCCTTCTTCGCCTTTGCGAACACAGCCAGGAAGCGGAACGGGTACATCTCGGCGGCGATCTTGATCTTGGCCCTCGCGTCGTCCATCCATCGGCCCTTGACCTCGTGGCACTCGATCTGACCAGACGCCAACATGACGGCGTAGTCCGGCGTGTAGAACGTGCTGTCGGCCAGCCTCAGCTTTAACCCCTCGAATCGATACCACACGATCTCTCCGGCCGCCTCGCGAGCTCTTAGCGTGGCCTCGTATGCAGCCTCTGTCTTGTTCTGCTGCCCGGCCTTCAGCCTGCCAAGTGCCAGAAGGCCGCCGGCTGCCTTTGTAGAAACCTTGTGTCGCACCACTACCGCCAATCCCCCCTCTCCCCGCGATTTCCCTTTGCCCACTGTGCGTTCGCATCCGGAAGCAGTACCGAGTACCCGCTGCTTCGCTTCATCGCCTCGACTGCAGCCCGATTCCCCTGCGCCCGAAACCGCAGCAACTGGCGCACCAAACAGCGATGCTTGAAATTCATGCCCCATGACTCACCCCGTTCGCGTTCAGGCAGCAATAGCGTCATAGCCTGCTGCCTCGAGCGCCTGCCTTGCGCGCTCGGAGCGGATCACACCCAGCGCGACGTGCTCGGCGAGGATCTGCAGGAAACGCTGGTCGCCGGACTCGGCGAGCTCGATGATGCGGCTTTCCCACAGCGAGCCACGAGCGCCGCGGGCCGGCGGGGTCTTCGCCCAGGCTACGCCGTCGCCAACTTGCTTCATGTGCCCGGCCAGGGCGCCGGCTTGCTGCGCCGCGCTCATGCCGCGCTCCTGCTGTCGATTACGCGAAGCGGCTGCGTAGCCTCGACCGCTGCGACGGATGCCGTGGCGAACCCGATCAGCGGCCGGCGCGTGCCGCTCTGCATCACCGCCTCGGCCTTGGTGGCGTCGCCGATCAGCCGCGGCGGATCGGAGCGCAGGCCGCGCCGCACGTTTTCCGCCTCGGCGATGCCCGTCAGCACCGGCGGATACTCGGGTCTCTCGTTGCGCATGGCGTAGCCGCGATAGCGGTTCTCGAACTCCTTGGCCACGAACGGCCACTCTTCCTCGGTCTTCGTGCCGAGGCCAACCCAGCCGCCCATGTCGTGCAGCACGCGATGGATCAGCGCATCGTCGAACGCCACGCTGGCGTAGGTGCCGACGTGGCGCACGGCCTTGTCGATCTTTGCCCAGGCGCGCAGTGCGGAGTCCTGCGTTGTGCCGCCGAGCATGCGGCGGATGTCCGCGATTTTCGGCATGAACTGGCCTGTGTCCGGGTTCTGCACGTGGGCATTCAGCGCATGCCGCACAGCCGGCAGGTCGAGGTCCTTCAGCCCCTGCCAGTAGATCGCGATCACGCCCGGCGACAGCGGCTTGCCGCAGTACTCGGCCACCGCCTGGAGCATGTCGGAGAACGCATCGAATTCGTGTTGCTGCATGGGTTCAACCCTCGCCGAAGATCAGTCGCTTGGCCTCATCGGCCGCTTGTCGATTACGGTCTGCCAACGTCGGGGATGCTCTCGGCAGCGGTCGCACCTTGGCCGCATCGCGGCGACGCCCCTCTGCGGCAGCAAGCACCCAGGCCATGCCCTTGCCTCGCGCGTTCGGTTCTGCGGCAATGGCGCACAGCTCGTCGGAAGTGACCCCGGCCTGCAGAAGGGCAAGTAGCTTCGGATGAGACGGATTCACGCCCTGGATGTCGTTGTCCCGCATGCGGCGGCAGATCGCGCCGGCCTCGGTGGGCTCGACTTCAGGGGAAGGGTCTGCAGAAGCGAGCGCGATCGGCACCTCGGGCGCGCTACTGACGCTCAGTGATTCGCTCGCTTTTGGTTCACCTGGTAGATGGTGATTGGTGCTTGGTGCTTGGTGAGCTTTCTTCTGGGTTTCGGTTTCGGAACCCACAGAAAACCCACCGGGTTTCTTCTGGGTTTCGGTTTCGGAACCTGTCGGGTTCTTCGGAGGGCGTCCGCCTTTCTTGCCGTTCTGCCTGGCGGTCTCGATCCGAGCTTGAGCGCCTGCAATCTCCTCCTCGGCACGGCGATTGATCCACACCCCGTCCACTCGCTCGAAGAACTCCTCCAGCACGACATCAACGGCTTGGCGCTCCTCTTCCGAGCGAGCCCTAGCAAGGCGATATGCCTGCGCCGCGGGAATGCCTGCTTCCGTGGAGTAATAGCGGTCGAGCAGAATGCGATACGCGCCGTGCTCGAGCATGGAAAGGTGGCCCGTGTCCTTGGCGTAGTCGCCGAGGTGGTGCTCGTAGTAGTTAATGGCTGCGCCCTCCGATATGGAGTCGAGCTTTAGCGGCCATATAGGCGGCGTGCGCTTCCTCCGGGGAGTCGAAATAGCCAACGTGGTGGCGCATCTTGTTCGCCATGATCTTTGACTGCCAGCGCTGGTGTTGCTTGTTCCATGTGACGCCGAGCAGCCCGCAGCTGCGATTGTTGGCCTGCGCGCTGCCCTTGTTCTGCGAGTTCCCCGCACGATCCACGACGCGAAGGTTCTCCAGACGATCATCGAGGCGGTCGCCGTTGATGTGGTCGATCTCTCCTTCAGGCCATGAGCCATGGGACAGGAACCACGCCAAACGGCAGGCTCGGATGGACTTTCTGGCAAGTCGGATCACACGGTATCCGTAGACGCTCACGGTGCCGGCAGGCTTGCCAACGGTGATGCCTGGAGCAGAAACGGCCCACGTGAAAGCTCCGGTTGAAGGGTCGTAATGGATTCGGTTGTAGTAGTTCATGCGACCCTCCACGCCTTCTCATGCTGGAAGTTCGCCTCGACCAGAGCGCGGGCAACCGGCGGGCAAACGCTGTTGCCGCACATGCGGACCTGCTCGGTCTTCGTGAGCCGGATCTCCCGGCCGTCTTCGTCGATGCCGCGATCGATGATGTAGTCGTCACCGAAGCCCTGCGCTCGGAACAACTCGCGCGGTGAGAGCATCCGCAGGCCGATGTCGGCGATGGCGTACTGCTCGCCGGCGACGGTGACCAGCGCGAAGCGGTCGCGGGTCGTGACGGTGTGCAGCGGATCGAGCAGGCGCGGATCCTGGTCGCTGCCGTAGTACTTCACCAGGAAGGCGCGCACTTCGCCGAAGTGGAGACCTTGCGCACTTACGGTTTGCAGCGGCTCAAATAGCCCCTGACCGCGAAAGCAGTCATAGCCCGGGGCGGTGTGGTTCGGCTTTACGATGAACGGCTCCGCCGCATCGACGACATAGCGCATCACGCCCTTCGCCACACGGCGCAGCGTGGCATCGGCCAGCGGCCGGCGCACACCAAGCGCCCGCCCCTCCTCCTTGCTCAGGAAGATGCTCGGGCACGGCAGCGACCAGTCGATGCACTCGGCGGCCGTACGCCACGGCAGCAGACGACCCGAAAGCACGTCGCGGCTGCTCGGGTCGCCGTGCGTCGGCTCCGGCCAGCGGATCGGCAGCTTGTCCCGCCGCGCGATCAGGAAGAAGCGCTTGCGGATGGTCGGCGCGCCGTAGTCGCATGCCCGCAGCTCGCGCCACTCCACCGCGTAGCCCTGCCGGCGCAGCGCATTCACGAACGCATTGAACTCGCGCCCCTTGCGCCGCGGGCAAGGCCTGTGGCCGCCGTCTTCATGACGCACCACGGGCCCCCAGGTGACGAACTCTTCGACGTTCTCGAGCGCGATCACGCGGGGCTGCTTGATCGAAGCCCAGCGCAGCGCCACCCAGGCAAGGCCGCGGATCCTTTTCTCGACGGGGGTGCCGCCCTTCGCCTTCGAGAAGTGCTTGCAGTCCGGCGACAGCCACACCAGCCCAACCGGGCCCTTGATCTCGCGCGGATCCACGTTCCACACGCTCTCGCACAGATGGCGCGTGTTCGGATGGTTGGCGCGGTGCATCGCCAGCGCAGCCGGATCGTGGTTGATCGCGACATCGACCGGGCGCCCGAACGCAGCCTCGAGGCCACTGCTGGTGCCACCACCGCCGGCGAAGTTATCGACGATCTGCTCGTTGGGCAGCAGCGGGAGGGTGAAGTCATCGCGCCACATTCCCGCCCCTACCCTTTTGCATTACCAACTCACGAAGCCGCGACGGCAGGATGTCGACATCGTCCTCATCCATGCAGTCGACCGTGATCAGGAACCGTGCGTACTCGCCCATTGTTGAGAAGCCCAATGCCCGCGCACGGCGCAGACCGAGCGTCTTGAGCTCTGCGGGCATTCGGAGCGAGAAACCATCGTCCATCGCGACGCCTGACGAGTCGGCCGCGCGGCGCGAGAACTGCGGATCGTCCCCGGCGGCGACCTCACCGACAGGCTTCCTGGCGAACCAGGTGAAGGGATTGAGCAGAGACACTAGCGGTGCTCCAGGGGGGTTAAGAGCGGCTTCCCCAATGCGGATAGAATGGAAGGTCTCACGCAACCACCATCCGCACAGGAGAAGCCATGAACTTGGAAGAACGCGTCGCGGCAATCGAAGAGAGGGCAGCAAAAATCGAGGTTCTGCTGCAGCTGCAAAGCCTGAGCATCACGGCTGCCCTCGCGGCTGTCGGGGACGAGCATCGAGTGCTTGCCTGTCTGAAAGGCGTTGCCGAGCAGCACGACGCACACGGGCTCTACGCCACTTCTCTTTCAGACGATCAGCTGCATCGCGTGCTCGCGGGAATACGCGGGCAGATTGCGGAGCTAGAGCGGCGGCTACACCAGCCCGCATCACCCAATACGCCAGCTTGACGCCCTGCTCCACTGCAGGTCGGTCGATCGGCATCACGCCGCCTCCTGGCTGGACTGGGTGGCAGGCGGAGCGCTGCGGCGCAGGCACGCCCAGTGCTCGACAAGATCTGGCCGCAACTCTTCGCAGATCACCGCCCGCCCCGTCGCGATCTCAACCTGAGAACACCGCTCGCTCGGGATTGGGCGCACCCCTGTTATCCACTGATGGACCGTCGGAACAGAAACGCCGATTGCTCGCGCCAGCGCGGAAATCGATCCAAAGTGATCACAGGCTCGTTGGATGGGTGTTTTGGTATCCATGGGCTCATGGTAAGGCGGCGCCTAATCTTTGACAAGAGGAATTGCCTAATCTCTCGCAAGCGTGATCCATTAGGCCATGCTTAAAGGTAAAGAATTCGGCGCAGCCATTGCGCGCGCGATCCAGTTGAAGCTCGACTCCGGGGCTGCGAAGACGAAGGCCGAGATCGCGCGTCATTTTGGGATGAAGCCGCCATCACTGGCTGACTGGGTCAAGAAGGGCTCTGTCGCAAAAGACAAACTGCCTGAGCTATGGCGTTACTTCTCTGATGTTGCGGGACCTGATCACTGGGGGATGACGAAGTCCGAGTGGCCAGCGGGGCTTACCGACGACCGTGACGCCGATCACGCTCATGACAAGAGCGGTGTCGCTCTATTACCTTCGTCTAATAGCAAGGCGGACGACGGCGAAGCACAATCGCCAGCTGCGGCGCAACCAACTGTCGCAGACTTGCTGGAGCGCTTGCGTGCCGAGATCTCCACGCAACCGGAAGCAGTCAAGCGCGCGATCGCCGAGTTGATGGCGGAGTATGTGACCACGCCCGACGAAGCCACAGGCCGCGCCGTCGCCGACGCCATTCTGAGAATCCTTGGCCCTCGCCCATGATCCCTGACCACGACGAACACGGACTGTTGCCTCCCGGCATCCACGACGCCTCACCAGCGGAGATCGAGAGGCGCTTCTGCTGGACGCCGCGGCGCGCAGAACTGCTGAACGGGCTGCAGCGACTGCTGGCCGAATGGTGGATACCGCAGAACCTGCAGGGGGCCGTGCTCGTTGACGGCAGCTTCGTGCGGCGCAAGCCAGACCCGGAAGACATCGACGCCGTGTTCGATCTGGCCCCGCATGCCCCCCTCGAGCAGGCCGTAATCTTCATGTTGCGCTGTCAGATCGAGCGCGCAGCGCTGAAAGCGAACTATCATGTCGACGTATGGCCTCGCCACCCTGCCCTCCCGAACGACCTGGCAGCATTCTTCCAGTACGTCGGCGACAAAGCAGCGGCCGAATTGCAACTCGCCCGCACCCACCCGAAAGGCATTCTCAGGATCGTTCCATGACCGACCGCCGCCCACTCTGGGACGGATCCCCAAAAGACGCAATGCGCGTGTTCCTCGAGCACAGCGTCGGCATTGGTCTGCTCGCCAAAGAGCACGGGGTGGCTGTCGATCCGGCAGAGTTGGTCGGCGGGGTTATTGATCAGCTCGACAAGATCGCGCGCGAGTCCTACCCGCTATTCCAGGTCGTGGAGAATTCGGACCTCGTATTGCACGCCGAGGGGCCGGGGGCCGAGCACGCGCTACCATGGCTGTCCGCGTTCAATTGGCTAACCGGGACGGCCAACAAGAACATGCGCGCCCTAATCAGATCCACCCTCGACCTGATGGGCGTCGACGGCAAGCGCATTTCGCGCGAGGCGGATCTGCGTCTCTCCGGCGTCGCGCCGGGCAGCATATGGATCGGACTCAAGCTGATGCTGCCCGACTCCCCACTGCTGCCCGCAGATGGCCAGTTGGGCGAGCGCTTGGCCGACACCGCGGCGCGCCTGCCCATGCTCGCGCGCTTCATCGACGACGAAACGCTGCGCCCCGGCTTGCACGAAGCGGAGCCCGACCCGGCGCAGCGCGACGTCGCGCTCTTGTCGCTGCTAGCCTTCGCCCCCACCGGAAAGCGCGGCATCCACACGCTGGGCATCTCGTCGCGCGAGTACGGCAGCGCCACCCTGTCGCAACGCGAGCGCGTCGTCTTGCAGGAAGCGTTACGCCATCCTTTGCCCGGGCGTTTGCGCGAGGGCGCGCTACAAGGCGAAGTGCGCGAGGCCGATCTCGACAAGACGCGGTTTCACCTTCGAACGCCCGAAGGCGTGGTGCGTTGCGTGCTGCCGGCGCTGCATACCGAGCAAGCCAGAATCATGTTGGGCCGCCCATTCCGGGTGACGGGAAAGTACGAGACTGACCGCGACGGCCACCCTCGCCTGATGTACGTCGAACGCATAGAACCGATGCCCGAGAGCGGTCGGCTACTTTGAATATTCTGGCCACCGCGCCAGTGCCATGCACCTCGGCGCCTTCCTGCATGCGGTACAGAAGCTAGCTATACGCCCACTGTCGGGCGCCGCCCTGGTCACCGGCATTGCGCCGAAGGAACTGGAAGCCAAGGTCACCACGTTTTTCGGCAAGCCTTGCCACATCGTGTATTCGGAGACGGTGTTCTACGACGACAGCACCGACCAACAGAAGCGCGTGCGCACCCTGCTCGACATCTCGGCAATCTAGGGTACGGTATCGACGAGTTCACACGTTATAACAATTTTATTATACGATGCCCTTCGCTCTGTATGACCATGTGAACGCCCACGGTGAGAACGAGATCGCTGCATGGACGCGAGACCTACAGACGCGGGATCGAGCCAAGCTGGCCAACAGGCTGGACAAGTTGCACCAACTTGGGCTGGCGCTTCTTCCGGAAGTACTGACCGGAACCGACACCCCGGGAATCCTGAAGTTGCGCGTGCGCGGCAATGTCCAGTTGCGCCCCGTGCTGTGCAGGGGGCCGATCGACATGAGCGAAGAGTTCACGCTATTGCTTGGCGCCAAGGAGGTCGGCGGCAAGCTCGTACCGCGTCAAGCAGATGCGCTCGCGGGCGACATAAGGCAGGCGGTCAAGGCCGACCCTGCAAACAGGAGGAAAGAACATGAGCACATTCGCTGATCGACTCGTCGACGATTTTGCCGACAAGGAGTTTGCCCACGGCTACATGCAGGATCACGGCAACGTCGTGATCGCCGCTCAGATCAAGGCGCTGCGTGAGCAGCGCGGGCTGTCTCAGGAAGCGCTGGCCCAACTCGCGGGAATGAAGCAGGAACGCATCAGCACGCTCGAGAACGTCGACTACGACGCCTGGACGGTGAAAACACTGCGCAAGCTTTCCGAAGCCTTCGACGTGCACCTGAAGGTGGCCTTCGTGCCCTTCAGCGAAGGCATCATGGATGCGGTCAACCTCCGCCGCGAGCGGCTTGAGGTCGTTTCGCGCGAAGAAGATCTTGCGCAGTTTCGCGGCCTGCGCAAGGTGCATAGCAACGGTGAATGGAAAGCGATCAACGGCAACCACATCGCCATCGTGAAACCGCTGACTGCGGCCGGGCCCGTTAACCCAACGCTTCCGGGCTGGCAACGTATTGATCAAGGTCCGAGAGAGGCCGCCCGTGGCTAAGACCGAAGGCCCCACGCCAATGCTCTCACTGCAGTCGATCTACCTGCGGGGGGGGGCGATGGAGATGAACGAGGGCTTCCATCCGAATCTGCCCGGCATTAGGATGCTACCCTTGTTCAGAAATGCAGACTGCAAGTGCAGCTGCAACACGACGCAGCTTCAAGCGGAAGACGGTGCAGAGCAGACGTTGCACTGGTGCCAGTTCATTTCACGGTTTCAGTTCGTGTACGTGCGACCGAAGGAAGACGGCTCCCAACACGAGGAAGACGAGATCGAGACACACCGACTCGCCTCAATCACGGCAGAAATCGCCGCTGTCTACAACCTTAGCGGCGACGCCCTCCCCGATGCGGAAACGCTGCATCACTGGGCCAGCAACAACGTGTTGCTTCACACATGGCCGTACTGGCGAGAGTACTGCCACAACACGCTGCTGCGAATGGGGCTGCCGGTAACGATGATCCCGCTGATCAGCCTAGCCCCACCACAAGGGCAGGACGCCGCGGCTGAATGATGGACGCCCGCCCCCATGGCGGGTTTTCTTTTAGCGCAGGCGCGCCACCCAGTGCGCCTCCGACACGATCGCAACCCCGGGCTGCAGCAAGAGGCGAGACAGGATGGCACCGACGTACTGCCAGCCGTTAGCGAACCCGAGGCTGCCGAGCACGTCATCGCAATAGCCTCCTGATAGCCAGATGCAATAGCTTATCCACAGCCGGATTGCCGGAACGGTGATAGAGTCGGGCTGTCGAATAAAAGCCGCCAACCGAAGCGGCTTTTTGCACATGAGGAGCAAACGTTGACCACGCTTACCCGAGAGCGCCGCGAGCTGCAGGCCTTCAGCGCCAGCGTAACCGCAGGCGCTGCGCGCTCGCTCGACCTTCTCCGCGACATCGAAATCACACTGGCTTGGCTCAACAGGCTGACAGGCATGCTGCGTGCCGATGCTGAGTTCGCCGAGTCGGCCAACGCAGACCTGGGGGCCACCGCCTGCCCCATCGACCCGGACGACGCCATTCAAGATGCGCTCGAAAACGCGCAGCGCGAAGTCAAGGCGCTGTACGAGATCCTGATCGACAAGCGTCAAGCCGGGCGCGACGACCGCCGCCTCACCGAAGACGACGGCATTGAGGCTGCATACACTGAGGCGATCGCACAAGCCGCGGACCTCCACAACGCCATCGACGCCCTGCGCTGGAACATCGGCGAGCACGACATCGACGCAGCCCCGCAGCCCAAAGGGCCCATCTACGCCGCCGCCGACGTAGACGCGCTGTTCGACGACCTCTTGGGCCGATGACCAGACTGCATCCCATCAAGCGCATTCGTGCCACGACCGCGTTTGGCGAGATGCTCCGAAAGCTCCCGCCCGAGATCCAGGAGGCGGCAAGGCAGGCAGTGAAGGATCTCGTTGCCGACCCCCACCCCAAGAAGTACAGGCTGGAAAAGCAGACGGCGGACTACTGGACAATCCACGTCACGCGCAACCACTCTCACAAGCTGAGCTTCGCGCTCGAGGGGGACTGTGCCGTACTGCGCAAGATCGGGACACACAAGGAAATCGACCGTGCGCCCTGACTCGCCCCCTCACCGCCTCTTCCACTTGAACGACAGCTCGCCGGCCACCAGCCACAGGTGCCGCATGTTCGCCACGTTCACCACATCCGCATCCGCCGGGTAGATCTCGACCGCATCTCGCGCGCCGTAGCCGATCTCGCGCTTGATCCGCATCAGCTCGTCCCACGAGATGCCGTCATTCCAGCGCTCGCCATTGTGGCTCGTCCGGCAGATGCTTAGCCGCGCATTCACCAGCGAGTCGGCGACGGCGAACTCCTGCACCAGGTAGTCGCGCGACACCCAGACGCGCACGCGACCCGACTGTTGGCCGGCATCCGGCCACCGCGCCCGCGGCACTTCGGTGAGCACCGCCAGGCGCTTCGCGTTCTCGCGCTCGAGCTGGCGGCGCCGGTCTCGGGTCAGGATGTTCACTCTTCACCCCGCTTCGGCGCTGCGTCCTGGGCGGATCGGATGCGCAACAGCAATTCAAACGCTAGCGCCGCAACAAACTCATCCTTTCTGCCCGCGTTTCGATAGGCCTGCATCAACAATGCCATGACGCCATCGGCGCCATGGTCCAGAATGCGGTTGATCGTTTCGGAATAGGGTCCAATTGCCATGTCTGCTCTCCTGGGGCTATGCCCTCACTGCATCAAGGATGTTGTGTTCACGGTGGCGACAACCCGTCCCGTCAAGGACTCGCCCAACGAATTCGATCTGTTCTGCGCCTGCCCAAGCTGCGAGCGGGCATCCATCGCGCACGTCATCTTCAACGACGCAAAGAAGCGGGGTTTCCAGCGCGACTGGCCCAAAGTCATTCGCCCCGAGCCGGGCATGAGCATCGAGATCATCCCCAAGCCGCCCATCGCGCGCGCGCCAGAACACCTGCCCGCGCAGGTTGAAGCGCTGTTCATCCAGGGTGCAGACACACTGATTCGCGACCACAAAAACGGCGACGCCGCCGCAATGGTCTTTCGCAAGACGCTCGAAGTTGCGCTCAAGACCCGCTGGCCGGACATGACCGGCACGCTCGCCCACCGCATCGACCTGCTTGCCACCCGCCACGAAATCACCAAGAGCCTGGCCGAGTGGGCGCACGCCATCCGGTTCGACGGCAATACCGCCGCGCATGACACCGACCCGGTAACGGTCGAGTTCGCTCGCAACCTGCGCGACTTCACCGAACTGTTCCTGATGTACGTCTTCACGCTGCCGGCCATGCTGGAACAACGACGGCGCGCGTCTGCCATCTGAACGCGCACCATCACCCGCCCTCCTGCTTCTTGGCGACCAGCCGATCCAGCCGCTCAATCTCGGCGAGGATCAGGGCGCCCGCCTTCACCAGGTCGCGGCGCGGAGTGGTCGGTTTCCACCACGAGTCGTCCCACGGCCACTCTATTGGCGCCGAGTCGGTCGTGTAGTTGTCGAATGGCGTATCGATAACCCATCCCCGCGAATTTACGTGGCGCGCATAGCACGCCGCCGCCCCCGCAAGCTGCCCGGCGCTGTGCTGGTCATCGTGCTCCGGCGTCCAGCCCTCGGCCTCGAGCTGCCGGCGGCGCTCCGCAGCCACATCAAGCACGGCCTGCGAGCCCCACGCGAGCAAGTCGCCGGGCGTCGGACCGGAATCGAGGTCCGAGTCCTGCTGCATCGGTGCGCGCCCGGCAGCAGCGAGCGCCGCACGAAGCGCAGGCCCGAACGTCCCCGCCTGATTGTGTACGTCGAACACCCGCGCAAACGCCTGCGTCATCGCCTCGGTCAGCAAGCTCTCGGGCACCGCAGCCTCCCGACCACGAATGAGCCTGGCGCGCATGTATCTCGCTGCGAAAGTTACTGCCTGAGTATCTTCAATCCTGCGTGACAGACCGACCCCCTCCGGGCTAGCTGCCCCTGCTGCAAGCACGGCCTGCGTGGGGTCTGAGCCGATCCCCTTTGGCTTTGGCAAGCCCCCGCAACCTCGCTCGCGCATGGCGCGGTCAATCGCCTCGTCGTAGGCCGCAGGGTCGCGCGCGGCCTCGTGGCTGATCCTCACCCCGTCCGCAACGCGAACGAAGCGGTAACGCGTGGCGTCGCGCCAAACGTCATCCGGAATGCTCGACTCCGCACGTTCTGCTGCGGAAACGAGGGCTGCAAAGCGTTTAAGCGCAGCCTCGTATGAGAGCTGATCCGCGTTCGCCTTGTCCCACCAATTCTCGATGCCGGCTGCACGCGCCATTTTCATGATTTCGTTGCAGTCCATCTCCTCATCCCCCGAAGAAGAACAGCCAATCATCAGCCTGCAGCTCGCGCCGCTCGGTTGCCGGCCTCGACGTCAGTACCGCCTCCCATCCGGCGTACTCGCGGGCTTTCTCGCCGTGCTGCTTGATCTTCGTGTGGCACTCGGAGAGCTTGCGCTGATAGTCGTCCTTGACCACGACGCGCGCACCGCCGAGCGCCGCCGTGTTCGCGTACAGCGCGGCGATGTCCTCGCTGATTTCCAGGCCGCTCGCGCGCACCTCCTCGATCACCTCCGCCTTCTTCTCTTCCCACCACGCCAGCCGGGCTTCGTGATGCGCGCGCTTCTTGACTGCGGCCGCTGCCAGGTCCGACACGGCATAGTCGAAGGCCCATTCGTTGCGCTTCATGTGAACTCTCCTATGAGTTGATCCCGCCCGGATGAGCGAGTAGAGGGATTGTGGCATAAAAGTTAGGCGACGCCTATTGACATGAAGTTAGGCGACGCCTACTATCCATCCCAACGCACTACCACGACAGGGGTCCCACGATGACGCAAGCCGAACAGCACGACGCCACCCCGGCGCCGGCAGAAACCACCGCCGCAGCAGCACCGATCCGCGCCTACAAGGCGTTCGACCAGAATCTGCAATGCCGCGGCTTCCAGTTCGAGGTCGGCAAGACCTACGAGCACGACGGCGAGGTCGCTGCCTGCAAAAGCGGCTTCCACGCATGCGAAAACCCGCTCGACGTGTGGAACTACTACCCGCTCGATAGCCGTTATGCGGTGGTGGACTTGAGTGGCGCAGCGAGTCTTCACAGTGACGACTCGAAAATCGCGGCTGCACGCATCACGATCAGCGCGGAGATCGCCCTCCCGCAGATCATTAGCGACGGCGTCTCGTACCTGATGGGGCTGTGCAAGGCCGCTTTTGCGCTGAAGCCTGACGCGGCAGCCTCGGGCTACCGCAGCAAGCTCGCCGCCTCGGGCGACGGCAGCAAGCTCGCCGCCTCGGGCAACGACAGCAAGCTCGCCGCCTCGGGCAACTACAGCCAGCTCGCCGCCTCGGGCGACGGCAGCCAGCTCGCCGCCTCGGGCAACGGCAGCCAGCTCGCCGCCTCGGGCAACTACAGCCAGCTCGCCGCCTCGGGCGACGGCAGCCAGCTCGCCGCCTCGGGCAACGACAGCAAGCTCGCCGCCTCGGGCAACGACAGCAAGCTCGCCGCCTCGGGCAACGACAGCAAGCTCGCCGCCTCGGGCGACGGCAGCCAGCTCGCCGCCTCGGGCAACTACAGCCAGCTCGCCGCCTCGGGCTACCGCAGCCAGCTCGCCGCCTCGGGCTACCGCAGCAAGCTCGCCGCCTCGGGCGACGGCAGCGTCTGCGTGTCAGCCGGCCTCGGCGCAACCGCGCGGGCAGGAGATGGCGGAGCAATTGCCCTGACCTACTACGACGGCACCCGCTACCGAATCGCTGTCGCATATGTTGGAGAAAACGACATCGAGCCGCACGTCAATTACCGCGTCAACGATGCCGGTGAGTTCGTGCGGGCGCAGGACTGAAAAACACCGATCACCTCCCCTGAGAGAAGCGCCAGACGCGGCTGGATTGCCGGGCGACTCCGCGAAGACCGCGCCCGGCCCTTCTTCTCTGCAGGTCATTCGAATGGAGACGCACATGAACACAGCACTCGAACAGGCCTACGAGCGCCGCACGCTCAGCGCCCACTACGCCGAGTTGGACGCCTCGCTTACCGAGGACGAGGCGATCGAGGCCGCCGCAGCCGAAATCTGGGCGCGTGAGATCGGCCACCCCATCCCCGGCAACATCGTCGAGGAAGCCATCGGCGACGTGCTCGCCGCGATGGACGAAGCCGAGCTGGGCGAACTGGGCGCCGCGTTTGCCGCCGGCCCCGCAGACCTGGGCGCAATGCTCATCGGCCGGGTTGATGGGTATCTGCAGGCCCGGTGCCGCGAGAGGGCGCGCGAACAGCTCGAGCAGGAACGCATGCAAGCCGAAGCAGAGGCCGTCGCCGACAGGATGGCCGCGTGATGGGCGCCGCGCTGCTTGCAGTGATGTGGCTCGCCGCCGGGCTGCTGGTGGCGCGATGTGTAGGAATCAACCGTTACCAGGAAGAAAACATGAACCCCAACAAGAAACCCGCCCCGCGTTGGCCTGCCTGGCTTGGAGTCGCCCTGATTTTCGCTGGATACGGCGTGCTTGAGGCGCACGACGCGCACACCGAGATGCTGATCGCCAAGGCCGATGCGGAAGCAGCGATCGCGGTTGCACAGGTAGCCCGTCAGTACGGGATCGAGTGCGAAGAGCCGCACGCCGTTATCGCCGAGGTGCAGCCATGAACGCTCCGGATACGCTCCCGTCTCTCACCGTCCGCGCGTCGTCCTGGGCAGGGCTCTTCGACTGCGCCTACCGGTGGGAGGGCATCCACCTCTTGAAGCTTCGAAACGTGGTCGGCCTGCGCGCAGCCCTCGGGACGGCGATCCACGCCGGTACCGCGGTGTTCGACCAGTCGCGCCTCGATGGTGCAGGCCTCACCGCCGACGACGCCGCCGGCGCGATGGTCGACAAGCTGCGCGACCCCGAGAACGAGTTCGATCCTGCACGCGATGACCTGACCATGCCCGAAGCCGAGCGCGTCGGCCTGGCGCTCGTCTCGAAGTACTGCACCGACGTTTCCCCGCGCTACGACTTCGTCGCTGTGGAGATGGAGACCAAGCCGCTCGATATCGACTGCGGCGGCGGCGTCATCGTGCGCTTGACCGGGACCATGGACCGCGCCCGGATCCGCCGACATGGCGACGCAGTCGGGATCGCTGACCTCAAGAGCGGCTCCGCTGCCGTCCAGAAAGGTGCGGCGGTCACCAAGGGCCACGGCCCCCAGATCGGCACCTATGAGCTCCTGTACGAGCACACGACGGGCCAACCCATCACCGACGACGCCGAGATCATCGGACTCAAGACCAAGGGCACGCCCGAGATCGCGACAGGAACGATCCGCAACGGCAAGCGCGTGATGGTCGGTACCGACGAACACCCGGGCCTCATCGAGTTCGCGGCCGAGATGTTCAAGACCGGCCGCTTCTATCCCAACCCCAAGTCGCTTCTGTGCTCGGACAAGTACTGCCCGCGCCATGCGACCTGCCCATTTCACGATTGACCTGGAGGTCACAGAACATGAACGCTCCCGCCGCAACACGCGCCACCAGCCTCGATGCCCTTCGTTCGCCGCAAGAGGCCTCAATGCCAGCCGTGGCGCCCGGCTTCGGCTCTCTGCAGTCTTTCGAGCTAATGCAGCGCCAAGCCAAGCTGCTGTGCTCCTCCACGCTGGTGCCGGCGCAGTACCGGGCTGTTGTTGTGAAGACCGACTACAAGGGCAACGAGATCAGCCGCACGGAGAACCCGAACGCGCTCTCGAACTGCGTCATCGCGCTGAACATGGCGTCGCGCATGAATGCCGACCCTTTGATGGTCATGCAGAACCTCTATCTGGTCGAGGGCCGGCCGTCGTGGTCCTCGCAGTGGATCATCGCGCAGATCAACAACTGCGGGCGATTCTCTCCCTTGCGTTTCAGCATCCAGGATCTGGGCGAAAAGACCGTCGAGTACACGACGTACCAATGGAACGATGCGACGCGCAGGAAAGAGGCACAAACCCAGAAGGTCAAGATCCACGACAAGCAGTGCATTGCCTGGGTCATCGAGAAGGGCACCGAAGAGAAGCTCTTCTCGCCGCCGGTGAGCATCGGGATGGCCGTTGCCGAAGGTTGGTACACGAAGAACGGCAGCAAGTGGCAGACGATGGATGAGGTGATGCTTCGGTACCGCGCCGCTGCCTTCTTCGGAAAGCTCTACGCGCCTGAACTGTTGATGGGCCTCCCGTCAGCCGAAGAGTCTGCCGACGTCATCGATATGGAACTGCAAGCCGGTGGCGGATATGCGATGGCGGACAGCAGCCCGGTCACGCTCGATGCGATGCGCGAGGCCGCAGCGCCGGCGCCCGCTCTCACCGAGCAGAAGCCGGTCACCGTGCCGCCGCCGCAGACCAAGACGGAGACCCCAGCCTACGTCGATCGCGAAACGGGCGAGATCCGCGAGTCGGCCGCCACTCAGCAACAGGACGACGGCGCCCCAGGCTTCGCCGACGCTCACGCCGCGGTGCGCGCCGGCGACTTCGATCTCGCACGCGACATCGCCCGCTCTCTCCCCGAACAGCAACGGCAGCAGATCGAGGCAGCGATCGCCAACCTGTCGCAGGCGCGCGAGGAGAGCGAGAGCCCCGCACCTCAGGCGCAGCCCGCCCGCCGAGGTCGCGGCCAGGGTGGTTTGAGCCTCGAGTAACCGATCAACGGGGCGAAGCCGGCCACCCTCCCCTGTCCGATCTACAGGTCGGCCGAGCCCCACCCAACACACGAGAAGGTCATGGGTGAAACCGTTCAAGACCACTACACCGAAGACGATTTCGAGTCCCTGCTCGACGACGCGGAAAGCAACGCCGCCAACGACTGGGAAGAGGAATTCGTCGCCGACATGAAGGCGCGCTTTCAGCAGTACGGCAAGCGCATGTACATCAGCGCCGCGCAGCGCTCGCACCTTGAGCGCATCGCGGACGACGAGGGCTGACCCATGATCCGAAACATCGTTGCCTACCCGCTCCCGCACGGCTGGCCGCATCTCGCCCATGAAACTGCAGAGTTGCTGTCTCGGCGCACCTTCCAGCGCTGCGGCCCGCTGGATACCGCGCACGCCGGTTTCGTGCCGCCTCGCGACGACGCAGCGCTGTGCGAGGCCATTGCCGGTCGTTATCTGTTCTGCCACCAGCACGAAGAGAAGCTCCTGCCCGCCTCCGTCGTCAACGAGTACGTCGAGGCGAAGCGCGACGAGATCGAGCAGCACCAGGGCTACAAGCTCGGGCGCAAGCAGATCAAGGAGATCAAGGAGCAAGTGATCGCCGAACTGCTCCCGCTGGCATTCACAAAGAAGCGCCGCGCGCTCGCATGGATCAACAAGGAGCGCGGATGGTTGATCGTTGAGGCCACGAGCGCCAAACGAGCAGAAGACGTCCTCGAAGACATGCGGCGCGCGATTGACACCCTGCCCGTTGCGCAGCTCCACACCGAGGTGAACCCCGCCCGGGCGATGCTCCGCTGGCTGGCAGACCAGGAGGCGCCCGAGCGCTTCAGCATCGACTCGGACTGCGAACTGGTGTCTGTCGCCGAGGATGAGGGCGTCGTGCGCTACTCGAACTGGGACCTGTCCGGCGAAGACGTTCAGTACCAGCTCACGATTGGCCGCTCGCCAACGCTGCTCGGACTGACCTTCAATGATCGCGTCAGCTTCATCGTGACCAACCGGCTTGAGCTCAAGCGGATCTTGCTGCTCGACATCGTGACAGCGGGTCAGGACGAAGCCGACGACGCCATTGCCAAGTTCGACGCCGACTTCACGCTTGCTGCAGCCGAAATCGAGGGCGCGCTGGAGGCTCTGGTCGGCGAGCTCGGCGGGCTGGCGAGAAAGGACGCCCCGGATCTGGTCGATCAGGCGAACCCAGCCATCGACAACGTATTGGCAGCCGGCACCGTGACGTTCACTGGTGTCGATGGCGAGGCCCTCGGCATCGGCAACGACCTGGACCCGCTCTACCACGACGCCAAGCGCGTCGTGCTCGAACAGGGTCGCCCTTCCATCTCCCTGGTCCAGCGCCACCTGCGCATTGGCTACAACCGCGCCGCCCGCCTCATCGAGCAGATGGAGGCCGATGGCCTCGTCTCCGCGATGCGGGCGGACGGCACTCGTGAGGTACTCGCAGCATGAAGGCCCGCATCTTGACCTTCCCTGCGCATGGGGCCTATGCTTCGCCTGTCGCTGGCAAACAACCGGCGACCGGGATTGGCGTCCCGTCCGGAGCGGCGATGAGCCGCGACAGCGTTCTGCAGAGCGGCTTTTTTGCGTCTGGTGCGTCCTTTATGGGCGGGCTGGACGGGGAGCCCTCGGGCTCGCCGGTGCTCCGCCGGTACGCCAACCCGTTCAGTTCCGCCCACCCCGATTGGCGTCGGGAGGCGGTTCTCAATGAACCGGAGCGTACCAACATGACCACCATCGCCCTCGGCGCGTCCGCGCCTGCAGTTTTCGACTTCCAATCCCATCAGGTCCGCGTCGTCCTGAAAGACGGCGAGCCGTGGTTTGTCGCCAAGGACGTTTGCGACACCCTTGGCTATGCCAACAGCCGGAAAGCCGTCGGCGACCACCTGGACGACGATGAAAAGGGTGTAACCAGCGGTGACACCCTTGGCGGCGAGCAGAAGCTGACCATCATCTCCGAGTCCGGCCTGTACGCCCTGGTGCTCCGCAGCCGCAAGCCCGAGGCACGCAAGTTCGCCAAGTGGGTCACGTCGGAAGTTCTGCCGGCGATCCGAAAAACCGGCGCCTACTCGGCCACCGCTGGCGACATGGTGAGCAAGGCCCACGCCCTGCGCTGCTTCGCCATGACCTCGGCGCTCGCCGGCCATGCACAGATCGTGGCAATGAATCAGCTTCTCGACCAGGACGAAGAAGCGCTTCGGCTCGGTCGCTTCCTCGTCACCTTCAACGGCGAGACGCCCATCGTCCAACCTGTCCCCGACGACGCCACCGTGATCCCCTGGAGCCGCGCCCCGGAGATCCTGCGGGACCCCGGCGCGCTTCTGCCCACCGAGTTACTCACCGGAATCGCTCGCGCCTGCCTCGATGTGATTGCGCGGCGCTGCCCGTCCCACAAAGGCAAAACCGAACGGAGGGCAGCATGAAGACGCTCGAACGGCGCTTCTGGAGCAAGGTCAGGAAGTCGGACAGCGACTGCTGGCTGTGGATTGGCTGCCGAGATCGTCGCGGATATGGACAGCTGGCCCGGGGTGGGAAATACGGCGGTCACATGAAGGCGCACCGCGCTTCCTACGAAATCAACGTTGGCCCCATTCCGGAAGGAATGCACGTTCTTCATCGCTGCGACAACCCCGCATGCGTTCGCCCTGAACACCTGTTTCTTGGCGACCACTTCGCGAACATGCGCGACATGTGGAACAAGGGGCGCGGACGGTGCGACGGAGGCGGACGTCCAGGTTCCGCAAACGGAAATCACCGACTAACCGAAGAACAAGTCGCGTCAATCATTCGGCGGCACCGCGCAGGCGATTCAAGCCGGAAGCTGGGCGCTGAGTTTGGCGTATCAAAAACGCTTGTCCTCATGATCGCTCGCGGCGACGTGTGGAAGCACATCGACAGGAGCCGACTGTGAAAATTCATAGTGTCCACGTAAGCAACTTCCTTGGTGCAAGAGCCGTTGATCTGCAGCTTGACGCGCCGGTACAACTCGTTGCGGGCATGAACGGCGCGGGAAAATCATCTATTAAGGACGCCATCAGCCTGGCCCTCACCGCCGACCTGTGCCGCATCTCGAAGAAGGGCGAAGCCGCGGCGCTCATCAGCGAAGGGGCGACGAACGCCCGGGTGTTCGTGCAAACCGACGAGCGCGACTTCGAAGTCACCATCTCCAAGGCTGGCAAGATCACCGATCATGCGGCCGGTCGGGAGCCTCATCCCGCATTGCCTTTCGTCCTGGATCCTGCCCGCTTCGCGCAGCTCGCCGAGGCGGACCGGCGCACGATGCTTTTCAGCTTGCTGGGCATCGAAACCAGCCACAAGGCCATCGCAGAAAGGCTGTTAAAGCGCGGCTGCGACCCAGACAAGATCGAAGAGGTCACACCGCTGCTTCGTGGAACCTGCTGACATGGGCGCGTGCGAAATTGAGGGCTGCAAACGCGCGCTGTATTCAAAGCGCTACTGCAAGCCGCACCACTACGAACACGCTCGAGGCGGGGACACGTCGCCTCGCCGCCCGGCAAAGCTTCCAGCGAACGCCACTTGCTCTGCCGCAGGCTGCGACCTCCCCGTGAAGGCCAACGGGCTTTGCAGAAAACACTACCTGCGAAATTTACGGAACGGCGATACCGACCTGCGGCGCGTGACGATTCCTGCCGGCGGTCCGTGCGCCGTTGATGGATGCGACAAAACCGCTCGCGCTACCGGCTACTGCATAGGCCATTACAGACGGCTGCGACTCCACGGCGATCCGCTCGGCTCCGGAAGGACGAAAACTGAGATGGATCGCTTCAGCGAGAAATACCGAGCCAATACTCAGACCGGGTGCTGGGAATGGACTGCGGAACGCAACCGTAAGGGATACGGGATCTTCTGGCACAACGCCTCGATGACCGGAGCCCATCGGGCTTCCTACGAATTGCATGTGGGACCAATACCTGACGGACTCCACGTTCTCCATCGTTGCGATAACCCCCCGTGCGTGAATCCGGCTCATCTCTTTCTCGGCACCAACCAAGACAACGTGGACGACCGTCAAAGAAAGGGCCGCTGGAAAGTGAACGCCAACAAGACTGAGGTGCGAAATGGGTTTTAACGCCGCATTCGAGTATGCGAAAGACAAGGCCAAGGAAAGCCGTATTCTTTGGAAGGCCATCACCGGCGAAACCTACGGCGACAAGAAAGCCGAGGCCTGGGAGCCCCCGCTCGCTACACCTGTCTCTGGGAACCCATCAGCCCTGGCTGAGAATGCGCAGGCCCGGGTGAAAGCGCTGGGCGAGCATATCGCCGCATTGCACCAAGAGCTTGGCGCCGCGCGCGCCACGCGTGAGGCCGCTCAACAACGAGCGGCACGCATCGAACGTCTGCGCGATCAGGCTGGCATGGTCGAGCGCATCAAGGGCCGGCTGGCCACCGCCGAGGAGAATGTCACTCACTGCAAGGCGCAGCTCGCCGGCAGCGAGGACCCGAAGGCCCCGGGCAGTTACCTTGCGCGCGGTCTGGCTGGGACCCTCGCCGAATTCGTCGAGGTCGCGGACGAGGCCGGAATCGACGCGAACCTCACCAACCGCGCTCGCGCCCACCTCGTCGAGTACCGCAAGCTGCACGGAGACCCGAACGCCGAGCCCGCCGACACAGCGCGCCTGGCCGAGCTGCGCCACGCGCAGCAGGTTGCCGAGTCCGGCGCCGCGAACGCCCGCCGGGATCTCGCCGCGGCTGAAGCTGCAGGCGCAGAACTCGCCGAGCTCGAGAAAGCTGCGCCGCTCGAGGCGCCGAAGATCTTGGACATCGAAACGCGCTTGGCCGATGCCCGCCGGCGCCACACGGACTGGCAGGCCGACGCCCAGAAGTATCTGGAGGCCGCCGGCGCTGCCGAGCGCCGCGCAAAGCAGATCGCCAGCGCGGCTGAGCATCACGCCGACGTGCAGCAGTGGTCGGCGATTGCCGACGCACTCAGCCCGAACGGAATTCAGGCCGAAATGATCGCCGAAGCGCTCGATCCGCTGAACGCGCGCCTGGCCGAGCATGCCGCGCTCGCGCAGTGGCAGCCGCCGCGCATCGGGGCCGACATGGTCATCACCGTCGGCAGCCGGCTATACGGGCTTCTTTCCGAGTCCGAGCGCTGGCGCGCCGATGCCCTCCTCGCCGTGACCATCGCCCAGCTTTCCGGCCTGCGGCTCGTCGTTCTGGACCGCCTGGACGTGCTCGACGCGACCGGTCGCGAGGATGCGCTGTTCTGGCTCTCCGACGTTGCCGAGGCCGGGCAGATCGATACGGCGATCGTTCTCGCCACGCTGAAGGCCGCACCGCCCGCCCAGGCCCTGCCGACGCACATCGCAAGCCACTGGATCGAGCGCGGCACCCTGATTGCGACCCACACCAACCAGCAAGCCCTGGAGGCAGCATGACCACCAAACCCCCGAAGTTCGCCCCCGTCACCGGCGAAGCAGCCCTCGCCATGCGCCAGAAAACCGGCCTGAATCAGTCAAGGTTCTGGTCAGTCGTCGGCATCGGCCAGTCCGCAGGCAGCCGCTACGAGTCCGGCCGCAACATCCCGCGCCCGGTGCAAATGCTCCTGCGCATCGCCTACGGCACCAAGGCGCAGGCAGCAAAGCAGGTTGAAGCCCTTCGCCCGGGTGCTGCCGAGGAGTCCGCATCGTGAACGCCCGCGACAACACCCCCTTGCGTACCCTGATTGCCGATTACCTCGCAGCCGGTGAAGACACGGCCGCCGGGATCGCCAAGGCCATCGGCAAGGGCGATACCCCTTCGATGGTCATCAAGGAGCTCAACGCTATGCGCACCGACGGCCAGGTCGAGTGCGAGCAGCGCGGCAAGAAGAAGGAGCTCGTGTACTGGCTTGCTGTTCCGCTCGCCGTCGCCGCAGATGACTATGAGCCCGAGCCGCCCCCCGCGCCGGCGACCATCAGCGAGGTCATGCTCCCGCCGGGCGTCCGCCATGGAACACGCGCCGCGCAGATCTACCGCGTGCTGCCGCTCTACGGCGCCGAGCCGATCGACGCTCGCGCGATCGCCACTGCCACGGGCTGCGCCAAAGCACTGATCGAAAGCGCCCTGTGGGCCATGGTTAAGGCTGGCCAGTGCATGCGCCATTCAACGGGCGGACCCTACGGCTACACCCGCCTGCCGCCCGCCTCCCCTGAAACCGTCCCCCAGAACGTCAATCCGGAGGCGGCGGACGAGATGCCGCCCGCCGACGCCTCGCTGCTAGCCCTCGCAAACCGCGAGCTTTCCGACCGCCTCGCCAGGGTCGCGCACGTGCTGCGCGGGTCTGGCTTGGAGGGCCTTAAGGACCTCGACGATGGCGCAGATCTGCAATCAGCCGCGGCCGCGCTGACCGGCGCGTATCAGATGGCGCTCGCCGACCTTCAGGCTCGAACAGACTCGCTTTCCGCGGCATGTTCGGCGCTCGGCGCAATCGGCGATCGTCTCGACGTTGATTCAGGTACGGGTGGTTGCGGTCCTATCCTTGACGCCATCGACCTGAAGGACGAAGAAGTTGCCGACCTACAGCACAAGATCAACATGCAGGACGCCGAGCTGTTCAAGCAGGCTGGCGTGGTCGTGGATTTGCGCAATCAGCTCGGCGCAGAGCGCACCGCGCGCCAGGCACTGCAGGAGCAGATCGACGAGCTGCAGCGCGAAGCGATGCGCGGTGCCTCGCTCCTGTCGGGGGACGATCGCTACACCGCAGCCGGCTACCTGGTGCGTGCACCCAAGCGTCCGCTGCGCACCTTCAGCCGGGCCGAGTCCGCCCAAGCCGCAGCCCTGGCCGCCGCGCGTAACGGCAGCGGGCGCGGAGAAGTATTCGCGCTCGTGCCCGTCGGCAAGGCGGTGCGCGGCGCGGAATGGAGGCCGTCGTGATCCAGCACCACACCGCCCCGCCCGCGTGTGCCGCCTGCGGGCATCTGCAGCGCTCGGCGGTGCATTGCGGCCCGATCGTCGAGCAGAACGATCACTGCCGGCACCCGACGGGCCCCAAACCAATGCATGACCCGTGCGCCTGGCACAGCGACGGCGCGGTCATGCGGATCGATGGGAATCGGGTGTAACCATGAACGACAGCCCCGTATCACTCTCGCGCGCCGATCGTCGCAAGTTCGAAAAAGCGATGCGGCGTTCTCCTCGCGCTCCTCGCGCCGCGCGCAAGCGCGGTGATCTCCCCTTGCGCCTGCTGCCGTGGAACATCCACGGCGTGTGGGCGCCGCTCGATCGCATCCTCGCCAAGCTCGAGCTCGACGGCACCGCCGAGTATTCCGGCGGCGAGCCGGTCCTCTACGACCCCGGGACGAACGACTGGCACAACAGCGCCCAGGCAATCCGCGGCATTGCTGATTTCCATGAGGTCGCGGCGCTGCGCAAGGGATGGACCATCAACACCGAGCCGATCACCCGCTTTGCGCGGCTGCTCGAGCTCGATGACGAGATCACCCAGCAGGACATCGACGACGTCCGCTCGTGCTCGGTTGTGCTACGCACACTCGCCGGCTCGCTCACCCTGCGCGAGGCCCGCGCCTACCTGGACGAGACCTGCATCAAGATCGAAATCGAGAAGGCGGGACTCACGGAGAGTCCAGCATGATTCTCAGCGCCGCCCAGCTGGAGGAGCTCACCGGCCGCGTGCGCCCGTCGGCGCAGCGGCGTATCCTCCAGCACCTCAAGATCCCGTTCCGGGTCCGCCCGGACGGGACGCCGGTTGTCCTCGAAGCGGATCTCCATGCGCCCACGAAAGAAAAATCGCGAGCTCCCCAGCTGTGTTTATCTTAAACACGGCGCCTACTGGTACGTAAAGAGGGGTAAGTGGGTGCGGCTGGGCGCCGAGTTCTCAGCAGCAATGCAAGAATACGCTCGCCTCCACGAGCAGAAGCGCGGTGGCATGCCCGAGATGATCGAGACGCTACTTCCGCGCATCGTCGCCGGCAAGGCACCGGCCACCGTCCGCAAATACACCGAGGCCGCCCGCTACCTTCAAAAGGTCTTCGCAGAGTTCGCACCTGAGCAAGTGACCTCGGCCGATGTCGTTGCGCTGAGGCGGCACCTGATTGATCACGCCACCGTGTGCAACCGGACCATTTCGGTCCTTCGCATGCTGTTCCACGAGGCGCTCGAGGATCGGCTGGTCGAGCGCAACCCGTGCGTCGGTGTGCCCACCGTGCGCCAGCCCAAGCGCGACCGTCGCGTCGAGCCGGAGGAGTTCGAGCGCATCAAGGCCCAGGCGTCCCGAAAGCTCGCCGCGATAATGGACCTATGCTATCTGACCGGACAGCGAATCTCCGACGTGCTCAAGATCGCCCGCGGCGACCTGCGTGAGGAAGGTTTGTATGTAGCCCAGGAAAAGACCAAGGCACGGGTGCTGATTCGCTGGAACGCAGACCTACGGGCTGCCGTCGAAAGAGCGCTCGCACTACACGGCAACGTGCCTGGGCTCTTCCTGTTCGGCAAGCGCCCACCTGGCTACTCCGGCGTGTGGAAGGCCTACAAGAAGGCGCGCGAGGCGGCCGGCATCCCCGACGTTGTCATCCATGACCTTCGAGCCATGGCTGGCACAGAGGCTGAGGCCCAGGGTGTTGATCCCCAAAAGCTGCTGGGTCACACTGATCGAAAGATGACCGAACGCTACCTGCGCGACCGCCGAATTACCGAGGCCGAAGGGCCTGCGTTCCGGAGGAAGAGAGATGCGACCGCGAAAAGTTAATGCCGATCTCCCACCCTGTGTGTATGAAAAGCACGGGGCGTTTTACTTCGTCCGAAAAAACCGTTGGCACTACCTCGGGAGCGACCGTGCCCTCGCCTCGCAAAGAGGTGTCGAACTCGCCGCACTTTTTAAAGACCCCGCCTACGAGGGTGACCTACGCCGGCACTTGCGTACCCTCGCAGCAGGCCTAGCGTCCAAGGGGAAGAGAGGCGCTCTCCGTTGGAAAGAGGTGACTATTACCTCTGAAGATGTGGAAGCGCTAGCTGACCAAAACGGCTGGTGTTGTGCGGTGACCGGGTTGCCGTTTCGACTCAACAAGATCAACAATCGGAGGCCTTACGCACCGAGCGTAGATCGTATAGACCCTGCAAAAGGGTATCACCGGGACAACTGCCGTATCGTCTGCGCGGCGGTAAATTTCGCGATGAATGTGTGGGGTGAACCGATGCTTAGAGAGCTGGCACATGCAGTGGTCAACAAGCACGGCAAGCGAGTTTTAGACACGACTGGGGTTTCTTAGACAATGCCCGCACAACGACAAGGCTTTCAGGCCTGTAGAGGGATGAACATTATCCCTCTTCCAGCCTTTCGCGATAACTACATCTGGTTGTTGCACGACGAACGGCACGCCGTAGTGGTCGACCCTGGCGATGCCCAGCCGGTCGTGGAGGCGCTCGAGCGACTGCAGCTATCGCTGTCCGCGATCCTGATCACCCACCACCACCCCGATCACATCGGAGGCCTGGCCGCATTGCTCAGCCGTTGGCCGGTACCGACGTATGGTCCGGCGAACGAGGCGATCGACGGCGTGAGCCATCCGGTAAGCGAAGGCGACATTGTCCGCCTTGCACAGCCGGGCATCCGCCTGCGCGTCATGGAGGTCCCGGCCCACACGGCCGGACACATCGCATTCCTGGCCGATCAGGCCTCGCCCGGGCTGCTGTTCTGTGGCGATACGCTGTTCTCAGCGGGCTGTGGCCGGCTGTTCGAAGGTTCGCCGGCGCAGCTTGCCGAAGCGCTGGCCCGCTTTGCCGCCCTCCCCGCAGACACTCGTGTCTATTGCACGCACGAATACACTTTGTCCAACCTCGCCTTTGCGCGTGCGGCAGAGCCTTCCAACCCAGCCAGGGACGCCTACCAGCAACGCTGCGAGACGCTCAGGGCGCGTGGCGAACCCACGCTGCCATCGACCATCGGCCTCGAGCGCGACATCAACCCCTTCCTGCGCCCTCATATCGCCGGGGTCATCGATGCCGTGACTGCGCAGAGCGGGCAACGGCCGGTGGACAGCACCGCCTGCCTGGCGGCACTGCGGGCATGGAAGGACAATTTCTGAGCCGCAGGCCACGCCCATGCCCCGTTCCCCTCGCCTGTGCCCTGCAGCCCCCGGCGCGCAAACCCGCCGCATCCTGATGGCCACCGTGCTTGCGGCCTTCTGCCAAGCCCCCCTGGCACAGCAGCACCCGCCCACGGATGCGCCGGTTCAGGCCATTCCCGCCGCCCAGGACGAAGCTGAGGCTCAGATCGAGGACGAGATCGTGGTCGAGCGCGTGCTGACGCTCGACCTCACCCGCGACGCCAATGACATCTGGGACAGGATCAGGCGCGGCTTCGGCATGCCGGACCTGGACAGCCCTCGGGTGATGGACCAGCAAGCCTTCTACCTGAACCGACCGGGCTTTCTCAAGCAGGTCTTCGGCCGCGGCGGGCGCTATCTGTACTACATCGTCGACGAGCTCGAGCGCCGCGGCATGCCGACCGAGATCGCCCTGCTGCCTATGGTCGAGAGCAGCTTCAACCCGATGGCCTACTCATCGGCCCACGCCTCCGGCCTGTGGCAGTTCATTCCATCCACGGGGCGTTACTTCAACCTCACCCAGGATCAATGGGTCGATGAGCGCCGCGACGTGATCGCATCGACCAACGCCGCGCTCGACTACCTTCAACGCATCTACGAGATGCACGGCGACTGGCACCTCGCCCTGGCCTCGTACAACTGGGGGGAAGGCTCTGTACAACGCGCACTCAAGCGCAACGCCGAAGACGGTCTTCCCCTCGAGTACACCCACCTGCGCATGCCTGAGGAAACGCGCAACTACATCCCGAAGCTGCAGGCGATCAAGAACATCGTCAACGAGCCCGAGCTGTTCCATTTCGAGCTGCCTTACGTTGCCAACGAGCTCCACTTCGTCACCGTCGACGCCCCCGTCGGTGTGGACCTGGCTACCGCCGCCCGCCTCTCCGACATGCCACTGGACGAGTTCCTGGCCCTGAACCCCGGTTTCAATCGCCCGGCGATCACCACGCCGGGGCAGACCTTCATCGTCCCCACCGACCGTGCAGAACGCCTAGAGGAAGGCCTGGCCGAACTCGAACGCAGCGGCAAGGGCTGGCGCATGCACACCGTGCGCGCGGGGGAGTCGATCGATGCGCTCGCACGCCAGCATGGCCTCACGCCAGCCCAGCTGCGACGCCTCAACGGCCTTGCCGCCGGTGCCACCCCACGTCCGGGTCATGCCCTTCTCGTACCCGACGGGGTGGAGCCCGAGGGCGCACTCGAGGTCAGCGCGCTGCTGCCTTTTGCCAATGCCGCCCCCAGCCGCCAGGGCTTGAAGCTCAAACCTGCCGGTGCAGGTCAGCCACAACTCAAGTCCACTCCGAACCGTCCGCGCGCCAGCACCACCCCCCGCTCCGGCAGCCGCACGCGCTGATCAGGCGCCGAAGCGGGGCCAGTGGCAGCGCACGCGGTGGCCCTGCGACATCTCGGTCACCTGGGGATAGCTCAGCCGGCAGACATCGGTGGCATGTGCGCAGCGCGGGTGGAAATGACAGCCTGCCGGCGGCGCAAGCGGGGATGGCAGGTCGAGCGCTGCCGTTGCAGTGTCAGCGCCGCTGTCTTCCACGCTTTCGGCATCGATGCGTGGAACCGCGGCCATCAGGCTGCGGGTGTAAGGATGGGTGGGCGCCGACAGCACGCGTTCGACCGGTCCCTCCTCGACGATACGACCGAGGTACATCACCGCCACCTC
This sequence comes from Thauera sp. 27, assembly GCF_000310125.2. Lineage (NCBI taxonomy): Bacteria > Pseudomonadati > Pseudomonadota > Betaproteobacteria > Rhodocyclales > Zoogloeaceae > Thauera > Thauera sp. 27. Next base: position 68,158 of record NZ_AMXB01000016.1, on the reverse strand, counting down.
GTCGGCGAGGTACTCCACCACCGCCAGGTTATGAGTGATGAAAAGATAGGCCAGGCCGTGCTCACGCTGCAGCTCACGCATCAGGTTCAGCAACTGTGCCTGCACCGATACATCGAGCGCGCTGGTCGGCTCATCGCAGATCAGCACCCTGGGCGCCACCGCCAGCGCACGTGCCACCGCAATGCGCTGGCGCTGGCCGCCGGAAAACTCGTGCGGGTAGCGCCAGCGCATGTCGGGATCCAGGCCAACGCGTTCGAGCAGGCCATCCACCTGTTTCCGGCGCTGGCGCGGGTCGCCACCGAGCGCGAGCGCATTCATGCCTTCCTCGATGATGTCACCGACCCGCATGCGCGGATTGAGAGAGGCAAAGGGGTCCTGGAATACCATCTGCACTGCGCGGCGCAAAGGGTGCAAGGCCTGCTCCGGCAAGGCGGTAATGTTCTCGCCATCGAGCAGGAACTCGCCGGCTGTGGCCTCGACCAGCCGCAGGGCGGCCTTGCCGACGGTCGTCTTGCCGCAGCCAGACTCGCCGACGAGGGCAAGCGTACGGCCGGCATACAGGCGCAAGCTCAGACCATCGACGGCCTTCAGTTCGGCGACCTTGCGCTTGAGCACCCCCTTGCGCACGGGGAAATGGACCGAGAGATCGCGAATCTCCAGCACCGGCTGCCGGCTGCGCGCGCCCTCGGCGACCGCGGTCAACGCCTGTGCGGGCACGAACGGCCGCGGCACGCTGACGTCCTCGTACAGGTGGCAGCGCACCGCCTGCTCGCCGAGCCTGTGCCAACCCGGCGCCTCCTCGTCGCAGCGATCGAAGGCCATCGGGCAACGCTCGGCGAAGCGGCAGCCCTGGAACACCCTGTCCAGCCCGGGCACGCTGCCCTCGGGCGCCTCCAGTGCGGCCCCGCGGCGGTCGGCGCCCGGCAAGGCGGCAAACAACTTGCGCGAATACGGATGCAGCGGCGCAGCAAAGAAGTCCGTGCGCGCGCCGGTCTCGACAATCTCGCCCGCGTACATCACCCCCACCGTGTGGGCCACGCGTGCGACCACACCCAGGTCATGAGTGATGAGCAGCATGCCCATGCCGCGCGCACGCTGGATCGCGACCAGCAGATCGAGCACCTGGGCCTGGATGGTGACATCCAGCGCCGTCGTCGGCTCGTCGGCAATCAGCAGCTGAGGCCGGCCGGCAAGCGCGATGGCGATCATCACGCGCTGCTTCATGCCGCCCGAAAACTGGAAGGGGAAATCGCGGAGGCGGCGTGCAGGATCAGGGATGCCGACTGCCTCGAGCAGGCCGCAAGCCTCGTCCGCCAAAACCACACCCGGCGGGCAGTGACGGGCGAGCGCCTCCATGATCTGTGCGCCGACGGTCATCACCGGGTTGAGGCTCGTCGACGGTTCCTGGAAGATCATGCCGATGCGCCCGCCGCGCACTCGCCGCATCGCGGCCTCGGGCAAGGCCAGCACGTCCTCGCCTGCGAGATGTACGCTGCCGCCGCAGATCTGCCCGGTGTCCGGCAACAGGCGCGCCAGCGCCAGTGCGGTCATCGACTTGCCGCAACCCGACTCGCCCAGCAGGGCGAAAGTCTGACCCTGGCGGATAGAAAAGCTCACCCCATCGACGGGGCGGATCTCGTCGTCGCCGCGCGCGATCGCCACGCGCAGGTCCGTCACCTCGAGCAGGGGCGCGCCGTGGCTGGCGCACGCGCCTGCGACGGCGGCGCTGGATACGGAAAGGCTCATGCAGACCTTACGGACAGTTCACGAAACAAGGGCCGCTGATGCGGCCCTCTGATCACGATCCTCAGTGGTGATGACCACCGGCCCCATGCACGTGACCGTGGCTGATCTCCTCCGCGCTTGCGGCGCGGACTTCGGCCACCGTGACGTCGAACACGAGTGCAACCCCAGCGAGCGGATGGTTGCCATCGACCACCACCTTGCCGTCGGCGATGTCGGTGATGCGATAGACGAGGTCCTCCTCGCCATCCTCGGACACACGCTCGAAGCTCATGCCGATCTCGATGTTATCGGGGAACAGCTTGGCATCCTCGACCAGGATCAGCTCTTCGTCGTAGTCGCCGAAAGCGTCTTCCGGCTGCAGTTTGACCTGCAGCTTTTCGCCAACCTTCTTGCCGTGCAGGGCCTCTTCGAGCACCGGGAAGATGCCGTCGTAGCCGCCATGCAGATAGACCAGCGGGTGCTGGCCATCGTCGATGACGGCGCCGTCCGGGTCGCGCACGGTGTACTGCAGCGTCACGACGCTGTTCTTGACGATCTCATTTTGCATTGCGGGATTCCAGTTCCTTGACCAATTCAAAAACCGCGGCGGCATGGCCGCGAGGCATCACATCGTAGAGTGCGTGGCGGACCCTGCCTGCCTTGTCGATGATGAAGGTCGACCGCCGCACACCCATCTTCCTGACTCCGTCGACTTCCCGCTCCTGCCAGACCTTGTAGAGCCGGCAAGCCTCGGTGTCCGTATCCGACAACAGGCGAATCGACAGGCCTTCCTTGTCGCGGAACTCGGCATGCGTCAGACAATCGTCGGGGCTCACGCCCACCACGATGCAGTCGTAGCGGGCAAACTCGTCCTCATGGTCGCTGAAATCGGCGGCCTGGAGCGTGCAACCCGGCGTGTTGTCACGGGGATAGAAATAGAGCACCACATTCTGCTTGCCGACCTGCGACGCGAGGTCGAAAATTTCCATGTCGGCATCCGGCAGTGAAAACGCGGGGGCGATGTCTCCGCTCTGCAGCATGTGTTCTCCCTGATGTGGAGGGGATTCTAGCCGAGACACCCGGCCAGCACTACCGGCGTGGAGGTTGACTTGCGATTGGTTCAGCACTGAGAGCTCCTCCCTGGCTTGTTGTCGCGCTTCGGGGTGCCGCCTGCCGACACCATGGAGAAGCAATAGCCCAGATCCGGCCCGGGCTCAAGACGCAGCGCATCATTGCATGGGCGCGGGGCCGGCAATCGATCATCTGCCGCACGGCTACAGAGGGGGCCCATGCCCGAATTCACATACCCCGAGAACCCAGCCCCCGAGGCTCCACCGCCACGCCCTCTCGTCGCCTTGCCCGCAACCATGCGGGCCATGGTGCTCGAGCGCAGTGGCGAACCTCTGCGCGCTCGGGCGCTCGCTCTGCCCCGACCTGGACACGGGCAGGTTCTGCTGCGGGTCGAAGCCTGCGGAGTCTGCCGCACCGACCTGCACCTGGTCGACGGAGAACTACCCGACCCGCTGCTGCCGATGATCCCCGGACACGAGATCGTCGGACGAGTCGCCGCCCTCGGCACGGGGGTGAGCGGCTTGGCACCCGGCCAGCGCATCGGCGTCCCCTGGCTGGGTTGGACTTGCGGCCGGTGCGATTTCTGCACCAGCGCACGCGAGAACCTGTGCGACGAAGCGCGTTTCACCGGCTATCAGATCCAGGGCGGCTATGCCGAATACACCGTGGCCGACGCCCGCTACTGCTTTGCGCTGGACGATGCGCTCGATGCCGCCGAAGCCGCGCCGCTGCTGTGCGCGGGCCTGATCGGTTACCGCGCGCTGGGCCTGGCCGGCGCAGCGCAGCGCATTGGGTTGTACGGCTTCGGTGCAGCCGCCCACATCATCGCCCAGGTGGCACGCTGGCAGGGCCGCGAGGTGTATGCCTTCACGCGCGTCGGCGACACCGCCAGCCAGGCCTTCGCGCACCATCTCGGCGCGACATGGGCCGGTAGCGCTACCGACAAGCCGCCCCACCCTCTCGATGCAGCGCTGATCTTTGCCCCTGCGGGCGAGCTCGTACCCGCCGCCCTGCGTGCGCTGGCCAAGGGCGGCACGGTGGTGTGCGCGGGCATCCACATGAGCGACATTCCGTCCTTTCCCTACGACATCCTGTGGGGCGAGCGCCGCATCGTGTCGGTAGCCAACCTCACCCGCAGCGATGGCGACGCCTTCCTGGCGCTTGCCCCGCGCGTACCTGTCCGTACCGAGATCACCCGTTTTGCACTCGAAGATGCCAACCTGGCGCTCGAACGGCTCAGGCGTGGCGAGCTTCAGGGCGCAGCCGTGCTCGTGCCCTGAGCGCACATCGCACACCGCAGGATTGATGCGGGTCGGCGCACGGTTGACCGTGATGCTTGCCATTGGCACACAACTGTTTAAAATTACAGCCAGCTCATGGAGGCCGACATGTCTGCCCGCAACGAAACCCTTACCGCACGCCAGCAGGAAATCCTCGACTTCATCCGCAGCACCGTCGAGTCCGAAGGCCGCCCGCCCACCCGCGCCGAAGTCTGCACCGCGTTCGGCTTTCGCTCGCCCAACGCGGCCGAAACCCACCTGCGCGCACTGGCCGCCAAAGGCGCAATCCTGCTCGAGGAAGGTCGCGCCCGCGGCATCCGCCTGGCCGAAGCACTCGGCCTGCCACTGGTCGGACGAGTGGCTGCAGGCAGCCCCATCCTTGCCGCCGAGCATGTCGAGGCCCGCTATCAGCTCGACGCCTCCCTGTTCTCGCCCAAGGCCGACTACCTGCTGAGGGTGCGTGGCATGAGCATGCGTGATGCCGGCATCCTCGACGGCGACCTGATCGCCGTTCACCGCAGCAGCGAGGCCCGCAACGGACAGATCGTCGTTGCCCGCGTCGAGGATGACGTCACCGTCAAGACCCTGCAGCGCAAGGGCGCAGTGGTCGAGTTGCTGCCCGCCAACCCGGATTACACACCCATCGTGGTGGACACCCGGCGCGACGAACTCGTCATCGAAGGGGTCATGGTCGGCCTGATCCGCAAGGATCACTGAGCCCCCGTCACCCAGCGGCTTTAGTCTCATCGTGCCGTCCTGCCCGCATCGCTCCCAATGGCTGCATCCCTGCGCCACGCCCCCTCTGCTGCGCCGCTGGCGGCCGTACTCGACGCCCTGCCCGCCGGCAGCGTCTGGCAGGCCAGCCGGATTGCCGACCATGCAGACACCTGCCATCCGAGCGGTTTCGCCGCGCTCGATCGTGAACTGCCCGGGGGTGGCTGGCCGGCTGGCGCGCTGATCGAACTGCTGCTCGACCAGCCCGGCGTGGGCGAGTTATCCCTGCTGCTGCCGCTGCTCGGCGGCGCCCCTGCCGAGCGCTGGATCACCCTGGTCTCCCCGCCCTTGCTACCCTATGCACCCGCCCTCGCCGACGCTGGCGTCGCCCTCTCGCGGCTGTTGCTGGTTCGCCCGCCTCAAGCCAGAGATGCCGTATGGGCTGCACGCCAGGCAGCAGCCTCCGGCAGCTGTGCAGCCGTGCTCGCCTGGCTGCACATGCCGGACAACACGGCGCTGCGCCGACTGCAACTGGCGGCCGAGGCAGGCGCCACACCATTGTTCCTGTTCCGTCCCCTCGCTGCCGCCCGCCAGTCCTCGCCTGCGGCGCTGCGCCTGTGCCTGACACCCGCGGCCGGCCAGCTCCGGGTCGATATCCTCAAGCGTCGCGGCCCGCCCTTGGCACGCCCGCTCCTGCTGCCGATCCGCTGACGGGCTCCGCCTTTCGCCATGCTCTGGCTCGCCATCCTGCTGCCCGACCTGCCGCTCCAGGTCTTCACCCGTGGCCTGCGCGACGTACCGGCCATCGCCATCACCGCCGACAAGCCTGGCGCGCCGCTGATCGCCGCCAGCGCATCCGCGCAGGCAGCCGGCATCCGTCCCGGGCAGCACGCAACAAGCGCAAGCGCACTGTTGCCCGAGCTCCGCCTGCATGCACGCGTGCCACGACGCGAAGCCGAGGCGCTGAACGAGATCGCAAGCTGGGCAGGACGTTTCACCCCACGCGTAAGCCTGTCCTCTCCGGATGCGGTACTGCTCGAGATCGCCAGCTGCCTGCGCTTGTTCGGCAGCGCTCATGACATCACCACCCAGGTTGCCAGCGGCCTCGCCGCACTCGGCTTTCATGCACGCATCGGCCTTGCCCCCACCCCCCTGGCCGCACGCTGGTTCGCCCGCTGCGGGCGCCCCGCTGGTGAGGACTGGCTGCAGGCCATCGACCAGCTGCCACTGTCCGTTCTCGAGGACGAAGCCGCTTGCGACGCCGACACCCGGGCCCTGCTCGCCGGCCTTGGCCTGCACAGCCTCGGCGAGGCCCGCGACCTGCCTGCAGCCGGGCTGGCGCGCCGCGGCGCCCAGGCAGTGCGCCACTGTCTGGCGCGCGCACGCGGCGAGATGCCCGACCCGCGTCCCTGGTTCGAAGCGGCAGATACGTTCAGCCACGGTCTCGAGTTGCCGGCACCCACCCATCACAGCGAGGCCTTGCTGTTCGCCGCCCGCCGACTGCTTGCCAGCCTGGAAGGCTGGCTGCAGGCGCGACACGCCGCCATCGACCATTGCCAGCTGATCCTCGAGCATGCACATCGCCCCCACAGCAGGCTCGAACTGGTGCTCGGCCAGCCCTGCAGGGATACCGCTGGCCTGCTGACGATCCTGCGTGAGCAACTGGCCCGCCTGGTACTCGAGGCGGACGTCGGCGCCCTCAGGCTGATTGCCGATCGTCCGCTGGCCGCCATTGCGCGCACAGGCGTGCTGTTCGATGACGTCGGCACCCTGCGCGAGCAGGCCGTCCTGCTGCTCGACCGCCTGCGCGCCCGTCTCGGCCAGTCCAGCGTCCACCTGCTTGCCTCCCAGCCCGACCACCGTCCGGAGTCGGCCTGGCGCCAGGGCGATGCAAGCTGCGCCGGCAGTCCCGCACAACACACCTGCAGCGCACACGCGACCCCCCTCGCACGCGAACACAAGGGGCTGCACGTCCGTCCGCTGTGGCTGCTGCCGGAGCCAAAGCCCATCGAGCGCGCAGACTACGTCCTGCTGAGCGAGGCCGAGCGCATCGAGTGCGGCTGGTGGGACGACCATCCGGTGCACCGCGACTACTACCTCGCAAACAACACGGGCCAAGCCCTGTGCTGGATTTTCCAGGCGCTCGACCCGCCCGGGCGCTGGTTCCTGCATGGTTATTTCGCCTGAGCAACGCGACAACGGGCGATGTCATGCAGGAGATAGCAAGTGGCGGGGACGGGCGTAGTACACTTTGCCCCCTCCCCCTTTTTACCCTCCACCCAGTATCTTCTGTGCTTCCGACTGCAATCCAGGATCCTGCAAGCACAAACCGACAACCGACGATGCCCCAGCCCCAACAGCCGAGCCCTACCCCGACCGCCCCCTCCTCTTCACGAGCCACCGATCATGCGCAGGATGCTGTGCTGGCAGGCGATCGCAGCCGCAGACGTGCGCTGTTCTGCCTGCTCCTTTGCCTGGTCGCTCTGCCCGCATCGTGGCTGATCTTTTCCGAGCTCGATCGCTTGTGGCCCGAAATCGCCACACTCGAAGGGCCCACCTTCATGGCTGCGACCACCCTGCTCGGCGCTGCCATGGCCCTCGGACCGCTCGCTGCCGCCATCGGCTTCCTGCTTGCCGTCTGGTTCGGCGTCGATAGCGTCTACCAGCCGCGTCGCCATCCCTCGCCCGCACTCGACCGCTTCATCGTCGGCGCCGGGTTGTTCGTGTGGTTCGCTCCCGCCGCCACTGCAGCGGCGATGGCCATCCAGGCCGTGCTGCGTGGCCGCATCCACTTCGTCCGCCCACCACGCGACTACCTGCTCGCCACCGATCCGATCGCATTCTGGCAAGGCGTCGGTTTCTGGCTGATCATGGGCGCCTTGTTCGCGTTTCTCGCCTGGCGCTACTGGCGTCCGCGCCTGATCCCCAACGCGGCGTCCGAAGATTGACCGTAGCCGGCGCCACATCCAAAGCCCCTTCGGCGCAGCCTTCGCCGGTTGCCCCGAGCGTACCGGGGGCGCTCGCCATCGGCAGACAGCTGCTGCACCACGCCTGGCCCGTGCTGGTCGCGCAACTGCTGTCGATGAGCATGATGGTGGCCGACACCCTCATCGCCGGCCACTACAGCACCAAGGACCTGGCCGCCGTCGCAGTCGGTAGCGGGCTATACATCTCGGTGGTGATGCTGCTGGTCGGCATCCTGCAATCGGTGGCGCCCACGGTCGCACACCATGTCGGCGCCGACCGTCATGACGAGATCGGCCCCGCCCTGCACCAGGGCTTCTGGCTGGCCCTGATGCTGGCCGTACCCGGAACCTTGCTGCTCGCCCACCCCGAGGCATTGCTCGCGCGCGTGGGCGTACCTGCGGACGTTGCCGCCACGGCGAGCAGCTACATGCTGGCTACCGCCTTCGGACTGCCTGCGGTGCTGCTGCACCGCACCTTCTACGCCTTCATCAACGCCCTCGGCCGGCCACGTGTGCTGATGGCGATCAGCTTCATCGCCACCAGCACGCACATCCCGCTGGCGTGGTTCCTCACCCATGGCCTCGGGCCACTGCCCGCACTCGGCGCCCTGGGCTGCGGCATCTCGACCGCACTCGTAAGCTGGCTCGGCTTCGCCTGCGCACTCGCCTACCTGTGGCGAACGCCGGTTTACCGGCGCTACCGCATCTTCGAGCGCTGGCAACCGCCACGTGCACGCGCAATCGGCAGCCTGCTCAGGCTGGGCGTACCGATGGGGCTGTCGACCTTCATCGAGATCACCTCATTCACCCTGATCGCGCTCTTCGTCGCCCGCATCGGCGCCGATGCAGTGGCGGGCCACCGCGTCGTCGCCAACCTCGCCGCCCTCGTCTATATGCTTCCGCTGGCGATGTCGATCGCCACCCTGGTGCTGGTGGGCCAGGCAGCCGGTGCGCGCGACTGGGCGCGCGCACGTGCCACGGTGAGAGTCAGCCTGTGGCTCACCTGCGCATTTGCCGTCACCATCGGTATTGCGCTGTGGCTGGTGCGCGGGCCGGTGATTGCCCTCTCCACCAGCGATCCGGCGGTTCGAGCGGTTGCGCTCGGGCTCATCTTCTACATCTGCATCTACCAGCTCAGCGATGCCATTCAGACCGTCGCCGCCCACGCACTGCGCGGCTTCAAGATCACCCTTCTGCCGATGCTGCTGCACACCGTGTGCTTCTGGGGCATCGGCCTGGCAGGCGGCTACTGGCTGACCTACCACGTCGGCGCACGCACCGAGCAGCCCTCGGTAGCCGGGTTCTGGGAAGCCAGCGTGGCGGCGACGGTCCTGGCTTCCGTCCTGTTCGGCCTGCTGCTGCGCAGCGTGCTGCGCCGCCATCGCGAACTCGACCCCGGGCGCTGAGCACCCGCGGCGCCAGCCCCCAGTCGGCCGCGCTCAGCGCCCCAGCCAGCCCTTGCGCAAGCGCCGTGCGCGCTCGCCACTGCGCGGTGCGAACCTGAGCACGTACCTGTCAACTGCCGGCGGGTCGAGCTCCACGCTGAAGCGCATCAGCTCATCACGACGGAAGGCGTGCAGCTCCACCCGATCGCCCACCTGCCTGCGCTTGAGTTGCGCCTCCAGGCCCTTGGGGCTCAGCCTGAGACCATCGAGCGCGATCAGCACGTCGCCCGCCGACAGGCCGGCACGCTGGGCCGCGCCGCCATCGAACACATTGGCGACGCGCACCTCGCCCTCACCCGCGGCCAGCTTGATGCCCAGGCTGGGGGCCTGGATGCTGGCCTCTGCGTCCAGGTCCACCCCGAACCCCTTGAGCAGGCGTTGCAGCGCCAGATCCTCCGTACCCTCGACCGTATGCTCAAGCCAGCGCGCCAGGCGCGCACCCAGGCCGGCACCGCCCACCTCGCGCACCGCCTGGTAAATACCGTCCTCGGCGACGCCGATACCGGTCTGGCCATGCTCGACCCACAGGCGGCGCATCACATCGTCCAGGCTGCGTTCGCCCGCACTGCCGGCGCGCAGCTGCAGATCAAGCGCGAGCGCGATCAGGGCGCCCTTGGTGTAGTAGCTGACGATGGCGTTGGGCGCGTTCTCGTCCTGGCGGTAGTACTTGGTCCACGCATCGAATGATGATTCGGCCACGCTCTGCTTGAGCCGACCGCTGCCGCGCATCACGTTCGACACCGTCTTGCCCAGCAAACCGAGGTAGTCCTCCGGATCGATCACGCCGCTGCGCACGAGCGCAAGGTCGTCGTAGTAGGACGTGAAGCCTTCGAACGCCCACAGCAGCCTGGTGTGGTTCTCGCGCGACAGATCATAGGGGGCAAAGGCGGCGGGCTTGATGCGTTTGACGTTCCAGGTGTGGAAGTACTCGTGACTGCACAGGCCGAGAAAGGACTTGTAGCCATCGGGCAGGCCCTGCATCCCTTTCCAGGGCAGATCCTCGCGCGCGCACAGAAGCGCCGTCGAGGCACGATGTTCGAGGCCACCGTAGCCATCTCCGACCACCATGGTCAGGAAGGCGTAGTAATCCACTGGCGCCGGGCGACCGAACAGATCGATCTGCCAGGTGCAGATGCGTGCCAGGTCGGCGCACAGGCGTTCGAGGTCGCAGTCGTGGCGTCCGGTCAGCGCAATGTCGTGGGCGACACCCCCGGCCTCGAAGCGGGCCAGGCTGAAGCAACCCATTTCCACCGGGTGGTCGATGAGTTCGTCGTAGTCGGCGGCAAGGTAGCGCCCGAAGCGGCCGCTGCCCTCTCCGCCCGGGCGTCCATCTGCCGGCGGCAGGCTGGTGATCACCCGCCAGTCGGCGAATTCGGCGCCTTCCGGGCGCTCGATGGTGACTGCGCAGGGCATGTCGGTACGCCCCTCGACGGCGAGGAACACGCTGGTGCCATTGAAGAAACCATGCGTACGGTCGAGATGGGCGGAACGTACCGACAGATCCCAGGCATAGACCTCGTAGTGCAGCACCAACGGCTCACCGGCGACCGGGCGCGACACGCGCCAGCTGTGCTTGTCGAGCTTCTCGACCGCGCACGGTCGCCCGGCGCTCTCGGCACGCAGACGCACGATATTGCGCGCGAAGTCGCGGATCATGTAGCTGCCCGGAATCCACGCCGGCAGGCGGAACACCTGCCCGCTCGGGTCGGGGTCGGCCACTATGCAGCTCACCGCAAACAGATGGGCGCCGGGGTTTGACGGGCAAATGCGGTAGGCGACCGCAGGATGAGGGGTTGGCATGCGCGTGGTGCTCCGCAGGCGAAGAAGTGGGAGGCAGAAAAATGCGAGCGTTGCGAAGCATACCCCCGCCCGGTCCTGCGGCTCCACTCGCGATGGCGCGCCCTGCGCCGGCAGGAAGCCCCTCGCTGGCGCATGCGATCGATGCAGGGCGGTGAACGACAAAGCCGGCGCGAAGGGCGCCGGCTTTGTCGTGGTGTGCTGGTGGGCGGTACTGGGATCGAACCAGTGACCCCTGCCGTGTGAAGGCAGTGCTCTACCGCTGAGCTAACCGCCCGATCGCTGCGTGATCGGTCTTGCCGGGGGCCACGACCGCAGTCGTGGTGGGCGGTACTGGGATCGAACCAGTGACCCCTGCCGTGTGAAGGCAGTGCTCTACCGCTGAGCTAACCGCCCCCATGCAAAGAGGCCGCATTCTAGAAGGCGGTTAGGAGGGCGTCAAGCGTCAGGGTGAGCGTTTTAGGGCGCATCAGCGCCACAGGCCGGTGAAAGTGCAGCAGCCCCACTCACTTGGCCAGCGCCACGAAGTCCTGCCGCTCCATCAGCCACGAGACAACGAAGCCGACGACCCGCGCACCCAGCACGGAAACATGGCTGGCGTCCTCCTCAGGATGGGCGGCTCCAGGCCATGCCCACACTCGCTGGCGCGGCAAGACCGGGGCCGGGAGTGCGCTTTCAGCGCGCGGCGACGACATCCACCTCGACCACCAGACCTTCGAAGGCGAGACGCTCGATGCCGAGCAGGGTCACCGCCGGCGGACGCTCGGGATGGAAGTAGGCCGAGCGGATCTCGCGGATGCGGGTAGTCTGGGCCGGCTGCAGCCCGACCAAAAAATGGCCCGCCGAGGCGGGCCAAACCCGAAATCCTCCCGACGCCCCACCAGGCGGGGACGCCGGAAGCAACCACGACAAAAACGTGATTCCGGGGAGGGAGATGACTGTATGAAGTGCTCAGCTGCTCTTTGCGCTCTCGCGTCGGAAGACCAGCGGCGCACCGCCGTGCGAGCGCTTCACCATCCACAGCGCGAGCGCAGAATCCATGTAATCGGCATGCCCCGGGAACCAGTCCTTGAGCGCGACCGCGAGCTCACGGACTACCTCGACCTTGCCCTCAGCGAGCAATTGCTGCACTTCGCGTACCGAAGCGAGCACCTTGGCGTGCTCATCGACATGGCAGTCGCGCGCCGGGAAACCATCGACGTCCATCCAACGGTTCTCTTGCTCGAAGTGGGCCTCGGCATGGGCTGCAAAGGCGTCGAGCGCAGCCGCGAGCTGCGCATCCTCGACGGTCAGCAAGGCATCGACCAGGCTGACGAACTCGCGATGGGTGTCATCCATCGCGTTGTAGCCCAGCAAGTAACGGTCGTCCCAGTCGAATCCTGCGTGTTCGGTCATGCCCATGATGCTCCAGAGTTGGCGCCGCCCGCGGGGGCTCAGCCGCCGAGTCCGACGGGTGCGGGCGCGATGTTGACGATCTTCGAGAACAACGCCCGGTATTCGCCGGCTGCACCTTCCCAGGGGTTCTGGTTACTGAGGAAGGCGGCGTCGATCTCGGCCCAATCCTCCGCGGTCAGATGCGCCTTGGCAAGGGGGAACACCTCGCGCTCTTCGGTGTTCATGTGCTTCCATTCCTGCTCGATGTAGGTCTTGAGCGCCTCGTGGTAGCCCTGGAAGCCGGCCTCGCCCTGCTGGCGATAGCTGGCGAGCGCGTCGCGCAAGGTGGCCATGCGCGCGTCGCCCTGGCGATGCTCGGTCTCCAGACGCTCGATCACCGGCAGTGCCTCGGCGCAGCGCTGGCGCAGCTTGGCGAAGAGGTACTGGTCCTCTTTCGGGTGGTGCACCTTCTCCGGCACCTTGTCGATGTACTCGATCATCGACTCGAGCAGGTCGTAGTCTGGCTTCAGGCGCCCGGCTTCGATGCCAGAGGCGATCGATCGCAGACCGCTGAGCATGGCGGCGAGCGCGCGGTGCTCGTCGTGGATGATGTCGAGTGACTTGATGGTCATGGCGTATCTCTCCTGCTGTGGCGCGTCCGGCTCAGACGCCGAGGTGCTTCTGGATCAGTTCGGGCTGGGCGCGGATCTCGTCGCTGGTGCCGTCGAACACCACCTGCCCCTTCACCAGGATCATCGCGCGGTCGCAGATGCTGGTGACTGCGCCGTGGTTCTTGTCCACGATCACGGTGGCGATCCCGGTCCTGCGGATCTCCTTGACGATGCGCCAGATCTCCATGGCGATCAGCGGCGCCAGGCCCTCGGTGGCCTCGTCGAGGATCAGCAGGTCGGGGTTGGTCATCAGCGCGCGGCCGATGGTGAGCATCTGCTGCTCGCCCCCCGACAGCTGCCAGCCACCGTTGTTGATGCGCTCGCCCAGGCGCGGGAAGGTCTCCATGACGCGGTCGAAGGTCCATTCGCGGCGACCGTCGATGCCGGCACGCGCCGACATCAGCAGGTTCTCGCGCACGGTCAGGCTCTTGAAGATGCCACGGCCTTCGGGCACGTAGGCGATGCCCTGCTGCGCAGTCTGGAAGGTGCGCGCGCGGCTGTAGTCGTCACCACGCACCAGCACCCGGCCATGCCTGGGCCTGACGATGCCGAGCATGCTCTTGATCAGCGTCGACTTGCCCATGCCGTTGCGACCCATGAGCGCGATGCCCTCGCCTTCGCGGATACTGAAGTCGATGCCGTGCAGGATGTGGCTGGCACCGTAATAGGTATGAACTTCCTTGGCTTCGAGCAGCATGTTAGACATGGAAGCTGTCCTCCGTACCCAGATAGGCCTGCTGGACGGCCACGCTGGCCTTGATCTGTGCGGGCGGACCGCACTCCAGCAACTGGCCATTGACCATCACCGTGATCCTGTCGGCAACTGCGAACACGGCGTCCATGTCGTGCTCGACGAGCAGGATGCCGCGCGTCTGGCGCAGGCGCTTGAGCACCGCGACCATGCTCGCGGACTCTTCCGAGCCCATGCCGGCGAGCGGCTCGTCGAGCAGCAGCACCTGGGCGTCGGTGGCAAGCACCATGGCGATCTCGAGCTGGCGCTGTTCGCCGTGGCTGAGCACGCCCGACACCCAGTCTACGCGCCTGCCGAGGCCGGCCTCCTCGATGCAGGCGCGCGCCTTCTCCAGCGCCCACTGCTGCTCCATGGCCTTGCTGAAGATGCGCCACGGCTGCTGGCGGCGCGACTGCGCGGCAAGGCGCACGTTTTCGAGCACGGTGAACTGAGGGAAGATATTGGTACGCTGGTAGCTGCGCCCGATGCCTTCCTGCGAGCGCTGCGCCGCGCTGAGCCGGGTGATGTCCTTGCCCAGGTAGCGGATCTCGCCTTCGGAGGGCGGCAGGTCGCCCGACAGCATGTTGATGCAGGTCGACTTGCCTGCCCCGTTGGGGCCGAGCAGCACGTGGATCATGCCGCGCTCGAGGGTGACGTCGATGTCCTGGTTGGCCACCAGGCCGCCGAAGCGACGCGTGAGCTTGCGCGCCTCGAGCACCACTTCGTTCTTGCTGGTCTGGCTCATTTTGCGCCACCTCCCTGCAGGGCGCGCTTGATGCGGCCCGGAATTGCGGTCAGCCCACCCGGCAGAAAGAGCACCAGGGCCACGATGACGCCACCCATCAGCAACTGCCAGTACTTGGTGATATCGGCAAAGAACTCGCGCATGGCCTCGAAGGCGAAGGCGCCCAGTACCGCACCCGCAAGGTTGCCCATGCCGCCCAGGATCACCATCAGCAGCACGTTGCCCGACTCGTGCCACGACAGCAGTTCGGGGGTGACGAAGCCGAACAGGACCGCATAAAGGAAGCCGGCGACCCCGCCCAGCGCGCCCGCCAGGGTGAATGCGGCCAGCTTGTAGCCGAAGGTGAAGTAACCCAGCGACTGCATGCGGTGCTCGTTGCTCCTGATGCCCATGAGCACGCGACCGAAGGGCGACTGCAGCACGCGATGAAGAAACAGGTACACCAGCAGCATCATGACGAGCACGAAATAGAACATGTGCAGCTCGTTATCCAGGTCGAAGGGGACCCAGCTGCCGATCGCCGCGGTCGGCCGTGCGTCCACATAGACGCCGTCCGAGCCACCGCCCAGGGGCGTGTCATGGAACACGAAGTACGCCATCTGGGCGAAGGCGAGCGTGACCATGATGAAGTAGATGCCCTTGGTACGGATCACGAAGATGCCGATCACGAGCGCAGCTGCAGCCGACAGCAGGATGGCCGCGGGCAGCATCACCCACAGGCTCATCTGACCGAATTTGGCGGTAAACAGGGCCACCGAGTAGGCGGCGATGCCGAAGTAGGCCGCATGGCCGAAGCTCACCAGGCCGGTGAAGCCCACCAGCAGGTCCAGGCTCATGGCGAAGATCGCCATGAGCAGCATCTTCGCAACCAGTTCGACGTAGAACGACTCGCCCGACATGGGCACACAGGCAATCGCGGCGACCGCGATGAGCTTGAAGATGAGGGAAGCATTGACGTTCATGATCTCAGCCCTTCTTCAGGATGCCTTCGGGGCGCCACAGCAGGACCACGGCCATGACCAGGTACACGATCATTCCGGAGATCTCGGGCAGCAGAACCTTGCCGAAGGTGTCGGCGAAGCCGACGATCAGCGCAGCAACGAGCGCGCCCCACACCGACCCGATGCCACCGATGACGACGATCACGAAGGAGATGATCAGCACATGGCTGCCCATGTTCGGGAACACCGAGGAGATCGGTGCGGCGAGCATGCCGGCGAGCGCAGCCAGGGCCACCCCGAGCGCGAACACCACGCGATAGATCATGTTGATGTTGATGCCCAGCGCCTCGACCATGCTGCGGTCGTCGTTGCCGGCGCGGATCATCATGCCCAGGCGGGTACGCTGAATGACGTAGTAGAGCGCCACCGCGAGCACGATGCAGACGACCGAGATGGCCAGGCGATACACCGGATAGCTCATCACCTCGGTGAGCTGGATCGATGCGTCGAGGAAGGCCGGGATGGCCACGCCATGCACGTCATCGCCCACCAGCAGGCTGCGCAGCTGCTCGAAGATCAGGATGAGGCCGTAGGTAAGCAGCACCTGCTCGAGGTGGTCGCGCTTGTAGAGGTGGGAAAACAGTGCCCACTCCAGGAGGGCACCGAAGATCAGTGCCAGCGGAATGCCGAGCGCAATAGCCAGCACCAGGCTGCCGGTCGCACTCGTAAGCACGAAGGCCAGGTAGGCGCCGATCATGTAGAAACTGCCGTGCGCCAGGTTGATGATGCCCATGATGCCGAAGACCAGCGTCAGCCCGCTTGCCACCAGAAAAAGCAGCAAGCCGTACTGCAGCGAGTTCAGCACCTGAATCAGGAAGCTCGCAAAATCCATGACTATCCCCCGCCCGGCAGGCGCAAGCCTGCCGGGACGACGTATGCGTTGAGTTGGGAAGGGAAGCGGGACGCTTACATGCTGCAGCCGCGGGCAGGGTCCTCGAGCCCGGCGGAGACGACCTCGACGACGGCGTTCTTGCCGTCCTTGACCTCGCGCAGGTAGATGTCCTGCACCGGGTTGTGGGCCTTGGACAGGGTGAAGCTGCCGCGCGGGCTGTCGATGGTGGCTGCGCGGATGCCGTCGATCACGGCGTCGAGCTTGGCGGGGTCGCCATTGGCAGCCTTGAGACCGGCGTGGTACATCTGCGCCGCATCGTAGCCCTGCACCGCATAGACGTCCGGCTGCGCCTTGTAGGCAGCGGCGTATGCGGTACGGAAGGCGTTGTCACGCTCAGTATTGAGGCCGTCGGCGTAGTGCAGCGTGGTCTGCAGCCCCTCGCCGGCGCCTCCCATGGCCGCAACATCCTCGCTCAGGAAACCCGGGCCATAAAGCGGGATGCTGCCCTTGAGGCCTGCTGCAGCGTAATCGCTCACGAACTTGGCGGCGCCAGCGCCGGCGAAGAAGACAAACACGGCGTCGGGCTTGAGCGCGGCGATCTCGGTGAGGAAGGGCTGGAACTCCACGTTCGGGAAGGGCAGGCTCATGTCCTTGACGATCTTGCCGCCACCCTTGGTGAAGCCCTCGGTGAAGCCTTCGACCGACTCGGTGCCGAAGGAGTACTTCCATGCCAGGGTGACGACGTTCTTGACGCCGCGCTTGGCGAGCGCCTCACCCATTGCGTAGGACGGCTGCCAGGCCGAAAAGGACGAACGGAACACATAGGGCGAGCACTGCGCACCCGTGATCTCGTTGGCGCCGGCGTTGGGCACGATCATCAGCGTCTTGGTGTTGGCGGCGACGCGCGCGGCGGCAAGCGCCACGCCCGAGTGCACCGAACCGATCAGCACGTCGACCTTGTCGCGGGTCACCAGGCGACGGGCGATCTCGGTGGCACGCGCCGGGTTGGATTCGTCGTCCACAACAACGTACTGCACCTCGCGGCCGGCGAGCTTGCCACCGTTCTCCTCGACGTACTGCTTGAAGCCATTGGTGATGTTGTTGCCGAGTGCCGCGAAGGTGCCGGTGTAGGGCAGCATCAGGCCGACCTTGACCTTGTCCTGCGCCAGCGCCGACCCCATGCCGGTCGTCACGAGCGCGGCACCAAGGACCAGGTTGCAAACGATTTTATAGTGCTTGTCCATTTGTCTCTTCCTTTGGAGCAGTTTCGAATTTGGGTCAGGCTCAGGTCACGACGGTGAGGAAGCGCTCGTTGAGCTTGCGGTCGTGATAGAAGATGCCCGCGCCGACCTCGTCGAAGGTCCAGGTGATCGGGGCATGGTCAGGGTAGGTCTCGTAGCCGCCGCAGAAGGTCTCGAACCGGTTGCCGGAGGGGTCGAAGGCGTAGATCGTGGTACCACGGGTGATGCCGTGGCGGGTCGGGCCAATATCGATCGATACACGGTTCATCGACATGATGTCGGCCGCACGCAGCACCTGCTCCCAGCTGCCAAGCAGGAAGGACAGGTGGTGTAGCTTGCCTGGCTCCGGGTGGGCGACGAAAGCGAGGTCGTGCGCCTTGTGCGAACAGGAAATGAAGGTCGCCAGCAGCGACTTGCCGTCCTCGAGCAGCACGCGCTCGACGAGGTGGAAGCCCAGCACCTCGGTGAACAGCTTGAGGTTGTCCTCTAGGTTCGGACCGTAGAGCAGGCAGTGATCGAAGCGATGCGGCGCGATGCCGTGCTCTGCGGCCGGAATCCACGGATCAGGGTTGGTGTAGGGCTGGCCGTTGCCCACGTCGGTCTTGTCGGCGTAAAGCTCCATGACGTGACCCGTCGGAATGGTGAAACGCACGCGCTCGCCAGTCTCCAGCAGTTCGCCAGCCGGGATGCGCTCAGTCTGCACGCCGTAGGCCTGGAGATCCTTGTCGAGCTGTTCGAGGGTGGCCCTGTCCTTGACCTTGAAACCCATCAGGTCCATGCCTGCCTGCTCGGCTTCGCGCAGGACCACGCTGTTGTGATCACGCTCGTCCCAGGCCTTGAAGTAGACGCGGCCAGCGGCGTCACGGCCCGTCTCGACCAGTCCGAGCACGTTCCGGTAAAAATTGACACTCTCATCCAGGTCCAGCACACGCAGCTGGATATGTCCGGGACGCATCACACCACTTGTCGCCATTTCCTCTCTCCTTGTGGTCAGGGGGCGGGAGGCCTTCCGCGTGCTCGGGCACCGCGACGGCCTCGCCATTCACGCAGCACCGGGTCCTGGCCGGCAAACGCTTTGCGATGGCGCCCGGGCTTCGTGTGGAGCGCAGATTAGGCGGTGCCGGGGAACGGCAATATCCAGTTTCTGCACGATGCTTATCCGCTTTGTGCACGCAACGGCGTATGCAGGGAGTGGATAGCGATCGTGCAGAAACTGGATATTTCGCCGCCGCCGCCCTACCTACGATGCGGACTCCGTACTAACACCATCGGAGACCTCGGCGATGATCACAATGGAATACCTGGACGCACTGATCCAGAAGGACAAGGCTCAAGGCCTGTTCCGCTGCAAGCGTGAAATGTTCACCAGCCGCGAACTGTTCGAGCTGGAGATGAAGCACATCTTCGAAGGCAACTGGGTCTATCTCGCACACGAGAGCCAACTGCCGAAGATCAACGATTACTACACGACGAAGATTGGCCGCCAGCCGGTGTTCATCACCCGCAACAAGGACAACCAGCTCAACTGCTTCATCAACGCCTGCGCCCACCGCGGCGCCACACTCGCGCGCTTCAAGCACGGCAACAAGGCGACCTACACCTGCCCCTTCCACGGCTGGACCTTCAACAACTCGGGCAAGCTGCTCAAGATCAAGGACCCGACCGAGACCGGCTATCCGGAGAGCTTCAACTGTGAGGGCTCTCACGACCTCAAGAAGATCGCCCGCTTCGAGTCCTATCGCGGTTTCCTTTTCGGCAGCCTGAATGCCGACGTGCAGCCGCTGGAAGCCTTCCTCGGCGAATCGAAGGCGATCATCGACATGATCGTCGACCAGTCGCCCGAAGGTCTTGAGGTGCTACGCGGCTCGTCCACCTATGTGTACGAGGGCAACTGGAAGCTGCAGGCCGAGAACGGCGCCGACGGCTACCACGTCACCGCCACGCACTGGAACTACGCCGCCACCCAGGCGCAGCGTAAAAGCCGCGACGCCGGTGACGACATCAAGGCGATGAGCGCCGGCGGCTGGGCCAAGAAGGGCGGCGGTTCATACTCCTTCGAGAACGGCCACCTGCTGTTGTGGACGCGCTGGGACAACCCCGAGGACCGTCCGCTGATGGAACAGCGCGACCGCCTGGTCGCCGAGTTCGGTGAGGCCAAGGCCGACTGGATGATCGGCAACTCGCGCAACCTGTGCCTGTACCCGAACGTGTACCTGATGGACCAGTTCAGCTCGCAGATCCGCGTGTTCCGCCCGCTCGACGTCAATCGCACCGAAGTCACCATCTACTGCATCGCGCCCAAGGGCGAGTCGGCCGAGGCGCGCGCTCGCCGCATCCGCCAGTACGAGGACTTCTTCAACGCCTCGGGCATGGCCACCCCGGACGACCTCGAGGAGTTCCGCGCCTGCCAGGAAGGCTTCATGGGCCGCGCCCTTGAGTGGAACGACATGGCGCGCGGCGCCGAGCACTGGGTAGAAGGCCCGGACGAGGAAGCCGACAAGATCGGCCTCAAGCCCATCCTGTCGGGCGTCAAGACCGAGGACGAAGGCCTGTACGTGGCGCAGCACACTTACTGGCTGGAGCAGATGAAGAAGGCCCTAGCGGCCGAACAAGCACAAGCCTGAGCGGAGACGAGAAAATGAGCCTGAGCTACCAAGACCTGTGTGCCTTCCTGTACCGCGAAGCCCGTTACCTGGACGATCGCGACTGGGACAGCTGGCTGGCGATGTACGACGAGAACTGCACCTTCTGGATGCCCGCCTGGGATGACGACGGCGAGTTGACCGAAGACCCCCAGTCCGAAATCTCGCTGATCTGGTACGGCCGCCGTGCCGGCCTGGAAGACCGCGTATTCCGCATCCGCACCGAGCGTTCGAGCGCGACCATCCCCGACACCCGCACCAATCACCACATCAGCAACATCGAGGTGCTGGCGCAGGACGGCAACACGGTCAAGCTGCGCTTCAACTGGCACACCATGAGCGTGCGCTACAACCACACCGACCACTTCTGCGGCACGAGCTTCTACACCCTCGACGTATCGGGCGCCAACCCGGTGATCAAGTTCAAGAAGGTCGTTCTGAAGACCGACTACATCCGTCACGTCATCGACGTGTACCACGTCTGATAACGAGGGCGGGGCGCCAGCGTGCGCAGACAGCGGCGACCCTGCCCCATCCCGGAGAGACAACCATGACATTCAAGATCGCGCTGAACTTCGAGGACGGCGTCACCCGCTTCATCGACTGCAACGCCACCGAGACGGTGGCCGACGCCGCTTACCGCCAGGGCGTCAACGTCCCAATCGACTGCCGTGACGGCGCCTGTGGCGCGTGCAAGTGCAAGGCCGAATCCGGCCAGTACGAGCTCGGCTTTTACATCGACGACGCGATGAGCGAAGAAGAGGCCAGGCTCGGCTACGTCCTCACCTGCCAGATGCACCCCAAGAGCGACTGCGTGGTGAACGTGCCCGCCTCGTCCGAGGTGTGCAAGATCAAGCACGCTACCCTCACCGCCACCGTGGCCGAAGTGCGCCAGCTGTCGCCGAGCACGCTCTCCCTGGTGCTCCAGGGTGAAGGCATCGCCAAGCTCGCTTTCCTGCCCGGCCAGTACGCCAACCTCACCGTGCCCGGCACCGAGCAGACGCGCGCCTACTCCTTTAGCTCGATGCCTGCCGAGAGCAAGGTCAGCTTCCTCATCCGCAACGTACCCAACGGCCTGATGAGCGGCTACCTCACCGGCACCGCCAAGGCTGGCGACACCATCAAGCTCGCCGGCCCGATCGGCAGCTTCTACCTGCGCGACGTCGCACGCCCGGTGCTGATGCTCGCCGGCGGCACCGGCCTCGCGCCCTTCCTCGCCATGCTCGACAAGCTCGTCACCGGCGGTGGCAGCGCCCACCCGATCCACCTCATTTACGGCGTCAACACCGACGCCGACGTGGTCGAGCTCGAGCGCCTGGATGCCTTCAAGGCCGCGCTGCCCAACTTCAGCTACGACGTGTGCGTCGTCGCCGATGACAGCAGCTGGCCGAAGAAGGGCTACGTCACCGCCCACATCGAGCCGGCCCACCTTGACCACGGCAATGTCGACATCTACCTGTGCGGCCCCCCGCCGATGGTCGAGGCTGTGGCCCATGACCTGCGCGAACGCAAGGTCGAGCCGAACAGCTTCCACTACGAGAAGTTCGCCGCCAGCGTCTGAGCGCTGCCCATCCCGTCAGGAGCGACAATGGCAAACCGTTTCAAGAAGAAAGTGGCCGTGATCACCGGTGCCGCACAAGGCATCGGCAAGCGGGTCGCCGAGAAGATGGCCAAGGAAAAGGGCACCCTGGTGCTGGTCGACCGCTCGGAGATCGTGCATGAGGTGGCCAAGGAACTGTCAACGAAGGTGGAGGTGCTGAGCCTCACGGCCGACCTCGAGCAGTTCTCCGAGTGCAAGCGGGTCATGGATGCCGCGGTGGAGAAGTTCGGCTGCATCGACATCCTGATCAACAACGTCGGCGGCACGATCTGGACCAAGCCCTTCGAGCACTATCAGGAGGATCAGATCGAGGCCGAGGTGCGACGCTCGCTGTTCCCCACCCTGTGGTGCTGCCGCGCAGCCCTGCCCCACATGCTGGACAAGGGCAAGGGTTCGATCGTGAATGTGTCATCAATCGCCACCCGCGGCGTCAACCGCGTCCCCTATGGGGCGGCCAAGGGTGGCGTAAATGCACTTACCGCCTGCCTGGCCTTCGAGACCGCAGAGCGCGGTATCCGCGTCAATGCGACCGCCCCCGGTGCCACCGAGGCTCCGCCGCGTCTGGTACCGCGTAACGCGGAAAAGCAGAGCGAGGAGGAGAAGCGCTGGTACAAGCAGATCTACAGCCAGTCGATCGACAGCAGCCTGATGAAGCGCTACGGTACGCTGGACGAGCAGGCCGATCCGATCCTGTTCCTCGCCTCCGACGACTCGGCCTACATCACCGGCACCGTCATCCCGGTCGGAGGTGGCGACCAGGGCTGATCACCCTCGGCCACGTCCCTGGCAAGGCCGCAGCGCATCATTGCGCTGCGGCCTTGCCACGTTTACACGCCAGCAACCGTTCGCTCAGACTATGCGGCCATAGACAAAATTTCTTATCGAGAATAAACTCGAGATTCCAAAAATTCTCGACGCACAGCGCAGAACTGGGCGACGGGAGATAGCCCCACCGGGAGAGAGATGATGCGCGCACGAGAGACTACCCTGGCCTTGCCTGCAACTGCGGGGGCCGCATCGGACCGATCGCCTGTTCTACGCGCCGGGGTCTGATCATGCCCCTGGCCTTCCTGAACGCCAAAAGCAGCATCTTCAATGGTGCCAATCCTTTCGAGGTGTCGGACTACGTGCGCGCGAACGTGGGGTCTCATAGCCTGAGCCTGAGTTCGCGCAGTCAGGGCAGCGCGTCACTTTCGCATCGCAAGGCCGGTGGACTCGACCTGTGCCGACTGAGCTACGGCGCCCGTGCGCGCGTGATCTCCGAGGGGCTGGCCGACATCTACCACCTCCAGTTCATTCTGCGCGGCTACTGTCGCTACACCCTGCCCCACACCACGCTTGACCTGTCGGCCGGGCATTTCCTGCTGCTGAACCCGGACGACCCGCTCGACATCACCTACTCCGAGGACTGTGAGAAATTCATCGTCAAGTTGCCCGCGACGATGCTCGGTGACGCTTGTGCAGAGCATCGCTGGACCCGCTCGCGCGAACGCATCACCTTCAAGCAGGTGCCTTACCGCTTCCAGGAGCTCGAGAGCCTCATCGTTCTCCTCCAGCTCATCTGCGAAGAAGCCGAGTCTGCGTTGACGACCCCCCAGATGCTCCAGCATTACAACCGCGTGGTCACGACCAAGCTCATGACCATGCTCGAACACAACCTGGGGCTCGAGGAGCCCTGCGAGCATGCGCCGTGTTTCGAGCGTCTCGTGCAGTACATCAACGACAACATCAAGCAGGACATCAGCGCCGAGCAGCTCTCCCACTTTTCCCGCCTGAGCCTGCGCTCGCTCTATCTGTTGTTCGAGAAGAACGCGAAGACGACGCCAAAGCAGTTCATCCGCCAGAAAAAACTCGAGCATGTGCACGCGACCCTGACCAATCCCGCGAGCAAGGCGCCCAACGTCACTGCAGTTGCACTCGAGTATGGATTCACCCACCTCGGCCGATTCTCGGAACTCTACAGATCCACCTTCGGTATGTTGCCGTCGGAGGCAATGAAGTCCCGTCTGTCCAGCTAAGCGCGGGCACGACGACGCAAAAAGGGACCGTCCGGCTCACGGCCGCACGGTCCCTTTCCTGTCCAGCGCAGAGGGCAGCATGGCTGCCCTGTACGGTAGCTTAGGCGCGCTTCTTGGGCGTCGCGCTCTTGACACTCGCGGTCACTGCCTCGACGGCCTGCTCGGTGGCAGCGGCCAGCTTGGCCTCGGCAAGCTTGGCGGCGCTGCTGACGTTCTCATACAGGCCATTGGCGGTATCCATCGCCGACTTGACGGCGGCGAAGAAGGCTTCCGAGCCAGCCGGCGCCGTCTTGGCCGCTTGCTCGAGCGCGGTGCTGAACGCGCTGTTGAGCTCGGCTACCTGAGACTCGACCAGCTTGGCGGTCTCCTGCTGGCCTTCGGCAGCCAGTTCCTGAACGTTGCGTGCGTAAGCGACGGCCTTGTCGAGCATCGGCTGGGTGAGTTCGGCCTGCAGACTGGCAAGCTCCTGCGGGGTTTTCGCCTCGGCGAGCTTGCGGGTGATGGCAACGCCGTCCTCGAGCACCGAGCGGGTGGTGTTGAGGTTGAGCTCGGTCAGGCGCTCGGCACGGGCCAGGGCGCTGTTGGCGAGCGACAGCAGGGTCTCGAGTTGAGCCTTGTTGACGGCGAGGAGCTGCTCGGGGGTGGTGATCTTGGTCATCTTTAACATCCTTGAAAACGGGTGGTGAGAGGATTCGTCCAACTGCACGTGCGACCAAGTTCCCGGGCCGCCATGTTGCGCTGCAACATGGCGATGATTATATGAGTCTCTCTGGCGTTGTCAAATGAATTGTGCAATGCATAATTTCCCGCTGAATGCGTATCCGCTCCTGCCATGGAAAACGCCCGGACATAAGCAAGACGGCCGGTAATACCGGCCGTCTTGCTTCCTGAGTCCCCGACAGAATCGACCGTCGGTTACCAACTAGTCGATCGTCAGCCGTATGGCCGGCGCAGCCAATCCCCTGCGCTTGCGCTCGGCAGCGATCAGTTCGGCGATATCGGTGTTCCCGTTCTGTGCAGCCCATGCATCGGCTGACAGGCCTGCCTCGTTGAGCGCATTGAGCTCGATCTGGGGCAGCGACAGCAAGCGCCGTACGACCCCCACATGGCCATTGCGCGCCGCCAGCATCAGCGCCGTTGCCTGGTTGGGCGCACGCGCATTTACATCGACTCCGGCGACGAGGAGCCTGTCGAGGATTGCATCCCGGCCCTCGAACGCGGCGTAATGCACCGGTGCCCAACCCTCGTGGTCCAGTGTTGCGCTCGCATTGATCAGCGCTTCGACCACCTGCGCATGGCCATGCAGGACGGCAAGCATCAGCGCTGAATCGCCTGCCAGATTGCGGTAATCGATACGCACCCGGTAACGCAGCAGCGCCTCAACGGTTGCGAGTTGGCCCTCGCGTGCGGCCAGGATCAGCAAGGTATTGCCATTGGCATCGACGGTATTAGGATCGATGCCACGATTGAGCAAACCGACGAGTTGGCGGGTGTCACCCAGGCGCGCGGAACTGAGCGCGGCCTCATAGCTGTTGGCAAATGCGGGCGCCGAAATCAGGCTCGCAGTGGCCAACAGCCCAACAAGGAGGAAGCGGCGCAGCGTTGCGGCGGAGGTGTCCGCGACACGGACGTCAGGCTGGTCTGGTGACATGGCGGAATAGGCGAAAGAAGTTGTCGGTGGTCGCGCGCGCAATATGCTCGAGCGGTTCGTCACGCAGGCGAGCGATCTCCTCGGCCACGTGCACGACCCAGGCGGGTTCGTTGATCTTGCCACGATGCGGAACCGGAGCAAGATAGGGCGCATCGGTTTCGATGAGCAGGCGCTCGAGCGGTACCCGGCACGCTACCTCCTTGAGCGCCTTGGCGTTGCGGAAGGTGACGATGCCCGAAAAGGAAATGTGGAAGCCCAACTCGAGCGCGGCTTCAGCAACCTCCCAGCTCTCGGTGAAGCAGTGCATCACGCCGCCCGCCTCACCTGCGCCCTCGTCGCGCATCAACCTGAGCGTGTCCTCGGCAGCACTGCGCGTATGGATGATCAGCGGTTTGCCGCAGTGGCGCGCGGCACGGATGTGCGTACGAAAACGCTCGCGCTGCCACTCCGGCTCGTCCTTCTGCCAGTAGTAGTCGAGCCCGGTTTCGCCGATGGCCACCACCTTGGGATGGTCTGCCAACGCGAGCAGGCGGGCCACGTCAGGCTCTTCGCAACCATCGTTGTCGGGATGGACGCCGACCGATGCCCAAAGCTGGGCGTGGCGTTCGGCCAGCCCGAGCACGCGGGGAAAGGCTTCGAGCGTGACACTGATGCAAAGCGCTGTGCCGACCCGATTGGCCGCCATGTTGGCAAGCACCTCGTCCTCTCGCGCGGCAAGGTCGGGGAAGTCGATATGGCAGTGAGAATCTACGAACATTGGACCGGGTTGGTGTAATGGGTCGGCATCGAGAGCCGGTACGAGGCACTGGCATGCAGCAAGCGCCCAGGGTTCAGAGGGTATGCGTAGGCCGGCTCGAGCCCAGATGGCCGGCAAGGATCTGCTCGATACGGCCGCGCAGCACCTTGCTCGACTCGTCGGCCGAAAAGTGCACCCCGATCCCCTGCGTCTTGCCCCCTTGCGCACCATGAGGGGTGATCCAGGCAACATTGCCGGCCACCGGGTGACGGGTGGGGTCGTCGATCAACTGCAGCAGCAGGAAGACCTCATCGCCCAGCTTGTAGTTCTTGGGCGTAGGCAGAAAGATGCCGCCATTGACGAGAAACGGCATATAGGCCGCGTACAGCGCCGACTTGCTGTTGATGTTGAGCGACAGCACGCTCGGCCGCGTCGGTGTCGTTCGAGACGCATCACTCATCCACGAACTCCAGCAGTGGCGCGAACGTAACGCATCAGCAGATCCTCCAGTACCAGGCGCAAGCTCAAGGGGTGCCGCGACACCCTGCGAATCTGCGCCATTTCATTGTAACAGGCGCTCGCCGCCGCCACGCTGCAACGGCTGGCGAGGGTGGAGAGGACAGCCTGCTGGGCGGGAAAGAAGCGTACACGGCCACCTAGTCGTACGCTGGCCAGGTCACTGACCCAGCGCTGCATCCAGTCGCACAGTTCTGGCAAGCCGAAACCAGCGGCCAAGGCCTCGCGCGATTTCAGCCAACTCTCCCACTGGGCGGCCAGCTTGAGTGCGTCGGAGGCCTGCAAGCCGGCCAGATCACGTACGAAACGTGCAAGCAGGGCCCCACCGCCCGCACGCGCGAGGCGTTCGGCCGCCAGCGGCATTCCGCCGCCGAGGGCGAGCAGCGCAAGCACATCGGGGTCCGTACGCGTTTTCCAGTGCGCGAGCGCGTGCTCTTCCGGACGCGCAAACAGCCACTGCTGGCACCGACTGCGAATCGTCGGCAGCAGCCGGCGTGACGCCGAGGATACGAGCAGGAACACGCAGCCCGCTGGCGGCTCCTCGAGCAGCTTGAGCAAGGCGTTGGCGGTAAAGGGGTTCATCGCCTCTGCCGGATCGAGTACGACAACACGGCGTGCACCATGGTGTCCGGTGACACTCAAGGCCGCTTGCAGGTCCCGGATCTGCTCGATGACGATCTGCGCCGACGCCGCCTTGCCGCCCCCCTCGCGCCCGCCAGCGGCATCGCCGCCCTCGCCCTCGCCGCGCTCGGCGGCAGCGGCCTCTGCCGCTGCCGCGGGGACCACCCGATGCAGGTCGGGATGGTTGTCGGCCAGCCGCCAGACGCAAGGCTCACAGCGTCCGCAGGCGTGGCCATCGTCAGCCGGAGAATCACACAGCAGACGAGCGGCGAGCGCATCGGCAAGCTCGCGCTTGCCCAGGCCAGGCGGACCAACCAGCAGCAAGGCGTGAGGCAGGCGATCGCCAAGCTCAACGAGTCGTGTCCAGGTGGGCTGCAACCAGGAATGGATCATGGCTGCAGTCGGTCGCGCACGACGTCCTCGATGTCGGCGCGGATGGATGCAGGAGAACGCGTGGCGTCGACGATGCAGAAACGCGCCGGGTCCAGTCGGGCACGCTCGAGATAAGCGGCACGTACACGCTCGAAGAAGTCACGTTGCTCGCGCTCGAAGCGATCGGGCGCGGCACCAGTGGCAGCGACACGCGCAGCAGCGATCTCCGGTGGAAGATCGAAGAGCAGGGTCAGGTCAGGTTGGAGTCCCGGATGAACCCAGGCCTCGAGTGCTTCGAACTTGTCGCGTGCGAGCCCCCGCCCGCCAACCTGATAGGCGAAGGTGGCATCGGAGAAGCGGTCGCAGACAACCCAGTGCCCGGCAGCGAGCGCGGGCTCGATCCGTGCGGCGAGGTGTTCGCGACGTGCTGCGAACATCAGCATCGCCTCTGTCTCGAGGTGCATGGCCTCATGCAGCAGCAGTTCGCGCAAACGCTCGCCCAGCGCAGTACCGCCGGGTTCACGAGATTGCTCCACGACCCTGCCTTGCGCACGCAGCAAGCTGACGACCGCGTCGATCTGGGTGCTCTTGCCTGCGCCGTCGATACCTTCGAAAGTGATGAAGCGGCCGCGCCCTGCGGCCTCGTGAGAAAGACGTTCCATGGCCGTCGCGGGAGAGGCAGATATGATCGGTTCGGGCAGGCGCGGCGGCATTGCACTCATCGCCCCCCCCCATTGCGGATGAAACGATTGACCGCCCGGTTGTGCTCGGCCAGGGTACGCGAGAACTCGCTGCTGCCATCCCCACGTGCGACGAAATAGAAGAACTCGCTGTTCTCCGGCTTCAAGGCCGCACGCAGCGCCGCTTCGCCCGGCATCGCAATCGGCGTCGGCGGCAGACCGGCGCGCGTGTAGGTGTTCCAGGGGTGATCGGTGTCGAGATGGACACGGCGCAAGCGCCCATCGAACTCCGGCCCCAGACCATAGATCACCGTGGGGTCGGTCTGCAGCCGCATGCCCACGCGCAGGCGGTTGGCGAATACCGATGCCACCAGTCCACGGTCCTCCGCACGGCCGGTCTCCTTTTCTATGATCGAGGCCAGGATGAGGGCTTCGTAAGGCGAAGCCAGCGGCATCGCCGGGTCGCGCGCTTCCCACGTTGCGGCCAGGCGCAGCTGCATGGCGTCGTAGGCGCGCTTGAGCACCGCGAGCGCGCTCGAGCGCTTGTCGAACCGGTATGTGTCGGGGAAGAACAGGCCCTCGGGGTGTGTCTCGCTGGCACCGATTCGCTGCAAGAGCTCCGCGTCCGACAAGCCACTCGTGTCCTGCTCGAGGTCAGGATTGCTCTCGAGCGCCTGGCGCACCTGGCGGAAGGTCCAGCCTTCCACCAGCAGCAGTTCGCCCTGTGTCACATCCCCGCTCGCCAGCTTCTCGATCAGCTGCCAGGGGGTCACTCCGGTGCGCACTTCGTAACTGCCGGCCTTGATCGTGTGCGCCTTGTCGCCGATACGTGCGAGCAGGGTGAGGAAGCGGGCATCGACACCCACGCCCGCATCCTCGATCACACCGGCGGCATGGCGCATGCCAGCCCCACGCGGCACGGTGAATTCGACCTTTTCGGACGCCAGCGTCAGCGGTGCGTGCGCGTACCACCACCCCGCACCGACGAGCAACATCGCGCCGAGCATGGACACAATCAAGAGGTATACAACGAAGCGCACAAGGGAACGCATCAGCACAGCATCGACGGAAAAAGCCATGTCGGGCGCAGGGGCGACCGACTTGCGGCGGGCGCCTATAATACTTCATCGCGCAAGCACCTCCGAGCGAGGTCGTGCGCTACCGCCAACCCGCCTTGCTACTGCCAACCCCCTTGCTACCGCTGACCGCCCCATGACCGTCTGGACCGAACACCTCTCCCGCCTGGGTGCCACCCTGGCCGAGACCCAAACTACCGCCGCCCCGCTGCCCTCCGTTCGCTTTGCCGACGCGACCGACGAAGCCCGCGCCGCAAGCGAATCGACCGTCGTGGTGCCTCTGCTTCATCTGGGCATCATCCGCTCCGTGGGGCCGGATTCGGCGGCCTTCCTGCACAACCTGGTTTCGAACGACGTCAACAAGCTCCCTGCCGACGGCGCCGCCTGGAACAGCTTCAACTCGCCCAAGGGCCGGATGATCGCGAGTTTCCTGATGTGGGCGGAAGACGAAGGCCATGGCCTCGTCCTGTCGGCGGACATCCTGCCCGCCTTCCTCAAGAAGCTGTCGATGTACGTACTGCGCAGCAAGGTCAAGCTTGCCAACGCCAGCGACACACTCGCCCTGATCGGCGTGTGCGGCAAGAACGCGGCGGCGGTATTGCTGGGGGCGGGCATCGAGATGCCGGCGGCCGACATGCGTCAGACCCTCACGGCCGACGGCGTGCGCTGCGTGCGCATCGACGCCGAGCGCTACCTCCTGGCAGTGGCTGCGGACGATGCGGCCGGGGTGTTCGACGCCCTCGTCGCCGGCGGTGCCGTCAAGGCGGGCACTGCGGCCTGGCAGCTCAGCATGATCCGCGCAGGCCTGCCGCTGGTTACCGCGCCGACGCAGGAAGAATTCGTCGCCCAGATGCTCAACTACGAGTTGATCGGCGGCGTGAGCTTCCACAAGGGCTGCTACCCTGGTCAGGAGATCGTCGCGCGTACGCAGTACCTCGGCAAGCTCAAGAAACGGATGTACCGCGTTGCCGCAGCCCCCGGCATCGAGGTCGTCGCGGGGATGGACATCCACGCCCCCGACTTCGGCGAGCAGTCCGCGGGCAAGGTGGTCAATGTGGCGCCGACCGCAGATGGTGGCATCGAAGCGTTGGCGGTAATCCAGTCCAGCAGCGCTGAGGCGGGGCAATTGCGCCTGGGCGCTGGCGAAGGGGCGACGCTCGAACTGCTGCCCTTGCCCTACGCCCTGGGCTGAGCGCACACCGCCGTATCCGATGTGCCTGATCGTTTTCGCGTGGCGCGCTCATCCACGCTACCCGCTCGTGGTCGCCGCCAACCGCGACGAGTACCTCTCGCGGCCGTCCTCCCCCGCCCATTGGTGGGCCGACGCGCCTGACCTGCTCGCGGGCCGTGACCTCGAAGCCGGTGGCACCTGGATGGGGCTGAGCCGCAGCGGACGCTTCGCCGCACTCACCAACTACCGTGACCCCAGCCGGCACGTGGAAGGTGCGCCCTCGCGTGGTGTGCTGGTGCGCGAGGCGCTCGAGGCCGAGCTACCTGCGACGCGGGTCCTGCAGGGTTTGGGGGCCGAGTGCTCGCGCTATGCCGGCTTCAATCTCCTCGTCGGCGACGGCAGCACGCTGGCCGTTCTCGAGAGCACCAACGGCACCGTTCGGGCACTCGAGCCCGGCATCTATGGGCTGTCGAACCACCTGCTCGACAGCCCGTGGCCCAAGCTGCTCAAGACCCGTGCCGGCCTTGCCGAGCTGCTCGGCGCGGGGCAGGCAGAAGGCCGCGTGGACGCGCTCGATGAGCACGCCCTGTGCCAGGGACTGCTGGCCCTGATGCGCGACCCTCGACCGGCGGCCGACCCGCACCTGCCGGCCACCGGCGTCAGCCTCGAATGGGAGCGCTGGCTGTCGCCCGCCTTCATTCGCGCGCCGGGCTATGGCACACGGTGCACGAGCGTCGTAGTGCAGCACGACGATGGCCGTATCCGCTTCGATGAATGGACCTGGGACGCGCATGGCGAACAGGCCAGCGCCGTCACCCACCGCTTCGCCACCCAGCCGACGACCTGAACAGCGTCAGCTGCGACTTCCTTGATCGAGGCGTCGACGCATCACGCGATGGGGAATGCCGGCCTCCTCGAACACGCAGCCCTCGGCGACGAAGCCATGGCGCAGATAAAAGGCCTCGGCATGCACCTGCGCGTTGAGTACCACCTCGCCCATGTTCAACCGGACCGCCTCCTGGACCAAGGCCGCCAGCACCAGTCCGCCCACACCCTTGCCTCGCCAGCGGCAAGCCACGGCCATGCGACCGATGTGGCCGTCGGGCAGCAGACGCCCGGTACCGATCACTTCGCCGGCGCCGGAGCGCGCCAGCGCATGCCAGCTCACCGCGTCGAAGACGTCGCGCTCGATCTCGACCGGTACGCCCTGCTCCTCGACGAACACTGCCGTGCGCAGCGGCGTAACCAGGGCTTGCACCTGTGCCCATTCGAGGACGCAAACGGTGGGCAGGACGGCCATGCTCATGCGTGGATATCCACAATCGTGCCTGCGGCGACCAGCTCGAAGAGTTCGATCAGGTCGCGGTTGCGCATGCGGATGCAGCCATGCGAACGCGGGACCCCCATGGGCTGGTCGTCGCCAGTGCCGTGGATGTAGATGAAACGCCGCATCGAGTCGACATCACCGCCGCGATTGCGCCCGGACTCCTCGCCACACAGCCAAAGGATGCGCGTCAGGACCCAGTCGCGTCCGGGATGAGCCGCGGCGAAGTCGCGGCTCCAGCGCTCCCCGGTGGGCCGGCGTCCGCGGAACACTGCGCCCTCCGGCGCACCGGCTCCGATCCGGGCGCGTATGCGATGGCGCCCGCGCGGTGTGCACAGGCTGCCGTTCAATTCCCCTGCCCCCCTGGCCGCCGTCGACACGCTGTAGCGCCGGATGCAGGCGTCGTCCGCCCCAAAAAGGGCGAGCGTCTGTGAGCCAAGATCGATCTCGATACGCACTCAAGCCACCTGCGTCTTGCCGCGCCGCGCGGCAAAAAAGCTCGACAGCATGCGCCCGCACTCGTCGGCAAGCACGCCGCCCTCGACGCGCGCATGATGGTTGAGCCGCGACTCGGCAAAGAGATCCATCACACTGCCTGCGACACCCGTCTTCGGATCCCGCGCCCCGAACACGACGCGGGCGATGCGCGCGTGCATGATCGCGCCGCTGCACATGGCGCACGGCTCCAGGGTCACATAGAGCTCGCACCCCGGCAGGCGATAGTTGCCCAGACGCGCGGCGGCATCGCGCAAGGCCATCACTTCGGCGTGCGCGGTCGGATCGTGGCGGCCGATGGGCTGGTTGAAGCCCCGGCCCACAATCTGGCCGTCGAGTACCACCACCGCCCCCACCGGCACCTCGTCGCAGGCCCCCGCGCGGCGCGCTTCCTCGAGCGCCGCACGCATGTAGTCTTCGTCGTTCATCGGCATGTGTCGAATGCGCTGCAGGACGAGCCAAGGCGCCCCACCGTCGCGGTTGAAAGACGCGATTCTACCGGACGAGGGCTGCGCTAGAATGCGGCGCATCCGCACTCGCCCCCGGGTGCCCACCACCGGAATCCGCAGTATGAATAACGCCGCCGCGCTCAACACCCCTTCGCTCACCGCCCCCTATGGGCCTCTGGTCCGCCGCATCGAAGCCGAGGCGACCGTGATCGGTGACCAGATCCTGAAGATCGACCACTTCCTCAACCACCGCATCGAGCCTGCTTTCATCACCGAGATGGGCCGGGAACTGGCACGCCGTGTCGGCCGCTTCGAGCCCAGCGTCATCCTGACTGCGGAAGCGAGCGGCATCGCCCCCGGCCTTGTCGTTGCTCAGGCCCTCGGGGTACCGCTGGTCTATGCCAAGAAATACGCCCCGCAGGTCGAGTCGCCCGCAATCGCGCGCATCATCCCGTCGCCGACCAAGGGCGGCGAAACCAAGCTGGTGCTCTCGCAGCGCTACATCGTGCCGGGTGATCGCGTCGTCATCGTCGACGACTTCCTGTCCAACGGACGCACCGCAGTCGCGCTCATCGAGATGGCGCGCGAAGCGGGAGCCGAGGTCTTGTGCGCAAGCTTCATCGTCGAAAAGCGGTTCAAGCAGGGCCACGGCGCAATCGAGGCGGAGGGCGTGCCGGTGTCGACGCTCGCCCAGGTGGAGGCGCTGGAAAACGGGCGTGCGGTTCTGAGCCAGCCATGACGCCACGGCACGCACACCGGCGCGCATGCGACTCCCGCGCTGAGCAGCAACTGCACGCGACGCCGAAGCCAAGCGGCGTTAGACTTGCAGCCGCGGTGCGCCCAGTGCCGCACTCTTGAATCCAGGCACGTCGCAACGCCACCCGCAGGAAGCCTAGCCGCCATGGAAGAATTCGAATCTCAGACCGAAGCCTTCGCACAACAGATCGAGGAAGAACTGCGCGACGGTGTGCTGAGCTTCCCGACCGTGTTCGACCTGTCGCTGCGCATCAAGAAGATGGCGGACGACCCCGACAGCTCCTTGTCCGACATTGCCGAAGTGGTCCGGGCCGAACCGGTGCTTGCGGCAAAGGTGCTGCGCATGGCCAATACGGTAGCGCTCAACCCATATCGCGGCGAGATCAACAGCGTGGGCGACGCCATCGGGCGCATCGGTCTGTCGGCGCTGCGCTGCCTTGCCTACGCGGTCGCCGCCGAACAGCTGGCCCGAGACCACCGCTCACGCCAGATGCGGCTGGTGGCGAGCGGACTGTGGATGCACTCGATCGACGTCGCATCTTGGGCATTCGCGTTCTCGCGCCACCTCGGACGCCACACGCCGGATACGGCCCTGCTCGCCGGGCTGATGATCAACGTCGGTCAGTTCTACCTGCTCGCCCGAGCGGCCCGCTATCCGGCGATCGAAGGCGACATGAAGCGCTTCGCCGAGATCGTCTCGCTCTGGGATGACCCGGTACGCAGCGCAGTGCTCGACGCCTTCGAGATGCCCGCGCTCATCGTCGACGCCTGCGAAGCCGATCCGGTGGCGCACACCGAGTGGCCTCCCGCAGCCATGGGCGACATCGTCTTCTTTGCCACACTGGCAGCCGAGACGCCCAACCCCTTCGAGAGCCTGCTTGGCGTGCAACGCCGGCCGGAACTGCTCGATGCCAGCCTGGGTGAGGCCGGCAAGGAGGCTTTCGACGCCCTCCTTGTCACGGCACGCGACACCCGCCAGGAAATGCTCGCAGCGGTGTGCGGTTGACTGATCCGGGCCGTGCGCCGCTTCAGGCCGGCGGCAGCGCGAGGCAGGTTTGCAGGTGGCGAGCAAGCAGTACGAGTGTTTGCGCCGACTCGGGGAAGACCTTGCCCAGCGTCAGGAAACCATGGATGACGCCGGGCATCTCGACGTAGTCCACCGTGCAGCCCTCGGCCTTCATCCGCTCCGCAAAGGCGACGCAATCGTCCACCAGAGGATCGAACTCCGCCCCGACAAGGAGCGTTGGCGGCAAGCCGGCAAGCCGCTCGGCCCGCATGGGCGACACACGCCAATCCTCCGTATTGCCGTCCGGAAGGTAACGCTCGAAGAACCACTGCAGTGTCCCGCGATCGAGGAAGAAGCCCTCGGCGTAACGCTCTCGTGATGGCCGCGTGCTGACGATCTCGGTACTCGGATAGACCAGCGCCAGGCAGCTCGGCCTTGCAGGTTCATCGCGCAGTGCGAGGGCGGTCACGATCGACAGGTTGCCCCCTGCGCTATCACCGCCGAGGGCAATCCGAGCGGGATCGATGGCAAGCAGAGAAGCATTTTCCACCGCCCACTCGAAGGCCAGGCGCGCATCCCTGATCGCAGCCGGGAATGGGTGCTCGGGCGCAAGGCGATAGTCGACGGAAAGCACGGCACAGCGCGCGAGATTGGCAAGCTCCCGGCACAGCACGTCGTAGCTTGCGACATCGCCAACGCACCAACCACCCCCATGAAAGTAGATAAGCAGCGCCAAAGGCTCGTCAGCGTGGCTCGACAGCGGGCGGTAAAGCCGCGCCAGCAAGGCACTACCGTCGGGCCGTGGCATGGGTACATCCACCGTAGAGGCCACAGCGGGTGATTCCGGCCGGAATGCAAACTGCAGCTTTTCGAAAGAGTGACGTGCCTGGGCTTCACCAAGTTCGTGAAAGCGGGGGGCACCGACACGGTAAGCCATGTCGAGAAGGGAGCGAGCGTGGGGCGTCAGGGGCATGGAAGGCAGAACGAGGCGCGTCGGCGCGCCCTTCTATTCGAGAAAAGGCGGATTCTACAGCCGGGAGATAAAACCATGCTGCCATTGCGACTTTTCGCGCGCTGCAAGCCATCCATCAGCGCTACAATTTCCACAGTTGACAGCGAGGACATTGAATATGACAGACATCGAAAAGAACAACCGTGCCCCGAACGCAGCCGACTCGAGCGCGCCCTCGCCCGCTCCCGCCAAACCGAGAGCAAGGAAGGCCGCGCGGCGCTCGCAGCAAGGCGATACCGCGCCCTCCCTGACCCCTGCCGACATCGAGACTTTCGAAGTCGAACAGGCCATCGGGGCCGCCGAAGAGTCCAAGATCGTCGCTGTCACCGAGATTCTTCAGACCGAGTCGCGCCAGGACCCGAAGCGGGCGCTCAAGGCACTGGAGTCCATCCTCGCCGGTGCCTCACCGGACGACGTCCACATGCTGCGCCGGGCCTTGATGCGGGCCGACAGCCCGATCGTGACCGGCACAGCCAACCCCGATGACGAACTTGCCGAGGACTGGCGCCAGGGTGGCTACCCGTACCGTAACCTGATGTCGCGCAAGGCCTACGAAAAGCAGAAGTACAGACTGCAGGTCGAACTCCTGAAGCTGCAGGCCTGGGTCAAGGAGACCGGCCAACGCGTAGTGATCCTGTTCGAAGGCCGCGACGCCGCGGGCAAGGGGGGCACCATCAAGCGTTTCATGGAGCACCTCAATCCGCGTGGTGCACACGTCGTGGCACTCGAGAAGCCGAGCGAGACCGAGCGCGGACAGTGGTACTTCCAGCGCTACATCCAGCACCTGCCCTCGACCGGCGAAATCGTTCTCTTTGACCGCTCCTGGTACAACCGCGCCGGCGTCGAACGAGTGATGGGCTTCTGCTCCAACGACGAATACAACGAGTTCATGCGCCAGGTACCCGAGTTCGAGCGCAACCTCGTGCGCAGCGGCATCCACCTGATCAAGTTCTGGTTCTCGGTCAGCCGCGACGAGCAGCGCCGCCGTTTCCGCGAGCGCGAATCGCACCCGCTCAAGCAATGGAAACTGTCGCCGATCGACCTCGCATCGCTCGACAAGTGGGACGACTATACGAAGGCCAAGGAGGCGATGTTCTTCTACACCGACACCGCCGACTCTCCCTGGACGGTGGTGAAATCCGATTGCAAGAAGCGTGCACGCCTGAACGCCTTGCGTTACGTACTGCACAAGCTGCCCTACTCCAACAAGGAGATCGACCGTGTCGGCCCGCTCGACCCCCTGCTGGTCGGCCGGGCGAACGTCGTGTACGAGCGTGGCGAGAAGGACGCCATACCGTTGCTGTAAGTCGCCGCGAACCCCGAGTTGAACGCAGGTTTTTCGAATCGTTTTTCTCCGTGCTGCTGACAACTCGTGTGAGGCCGTTCGCTTGCAGGGGCTAAAGTTTCTGGCTTGCATGCCGTCCATAGTTGCCATGTCGATTGCAGATAAGAGCCTTTCCCCCGACCACTCCCAACAACCCCGCAGTGCGCAAGTGCCGCGGGGCGGTAGGCTTGGTCGCCACTTGGGCTGGCTCGTGTTCATTCTGTGGATCGCCTACAGCGGTGCTGTGCTGGGCTGGCACGCCCTCAGCGCACCGCCCGCCGATGCCTGCCTCGTACGCTGAGGCAGGCATCGGCCAGAACCCGGAGGCGTTCATGTCCGACCACCCAGAATCGAACGACGTCCTGCGCCCTTTCCGCGCATCGGCAGATCGCCTGATGCTCGCCTTCCTGGGCGCGCATCTGCTGATCACCCTCGGCATAGCCGCGCATACCGGCACCTGGTTGCTCGCAATTGCAGTGGGGCTGCCCGCCGTACTGGCGCCCGCTGCGCTGGTGGCCACTGGGCCTGGCTCACTGCTCGCACGATCGGCGATTGCAGCGGCGTTCATGGTGTTCTCCGCGCTCACGATCCAGCAGTTCGGCGGCGTGATCG
This sequence comes from Thauera sp. 27, assembly GCF_000310125.2. NCBI lineage: Bacteria > Pseudomonadati > Pseudomonadota > Betaproteobacteria > Rhodocyclales > Zoogloeaceae > Thauera > Thauera sp. 27. Next base: position 30,505 of record NZ_AMXB01000016.1, on the reverse strand, counting down.
AGGCGCACTTCAGCATATTCGTGCTGCTTGCCTTCCTGCTTTATTACCGCGACTGGCGGCCGATCCTGCTTGCCGCTGCACTCATTGCCGTCCACCACGTGGCCTTCAACTACCTGCAGGCGCTCAACTGGGGCTTCTACGTGTTCGATGCCGGCCCCTCGATCACGCGCGTGCTCGCTCATGCGGCCTATGTGGTCGTGCAGGCGGGCATGCTGATCTACATGGCGATCCGCCTCGAGCGCGAAGCGGTGGTATCGGCACGTGTCGGACAACTCGCCGCCCGCATTGGCGAGGGGGATCTGCGCGGCGGTATCACCAGTCGCGGCGAAGACTCGGAGCTGCTGCGCTCAGTGCTGGACATGCGCACCAAGCTCGCCGGCATGCTCGAGCGTTTCGACCAGGAAGCACGGTCGGTTGCAAGCAGCGCGCAAGCACTGGACCACCACTCCGACGTTGCCGCCCAGCGCATGCGACAGCAACGTGCTGCAACCAATGATATTTCGGCCTCGGTGGACACCCTGACAGCAGGCCTCGCCGCGCTCGCCGACGATGCCGAACAGGCGCGTACTCTTGCGAAAGACTCGGGTACATCCGCCCGCAAAGGTGCCGGTATCGTCAAGGCTGCGATTGACGAGATCGCCAGCATTGCCAGCACAATTCAAAGTTCGGCCGATAGTGTCGAGGAACTGGGCAAGCAGTCGGACCGCGTCGCTGCAGTCGTCAGCCTGATCAAGGACATCGCAGGCCAGACCAACTTGCTCGCGCTCAATGCCGCGATCGAGGCCGCACGGGCTGGTGAACAGGGGCGCGGATTCGCCGTGGTTGCCGACGAGGTTCGCAAGCTGGCCGAACGGACGGCGTCGGCGACCGAAGAAGTGGTAGCGATGATCAATGACATCCAGACCAGCAAGGGTCAGGCGCTGGCGAACATCGAGTCGGCAGTGGAGCGAGTAGGCACAGGTACGGCTCTGGCCGCGGAGGCAGGCGCTTCGATCGCGCGCATCACCGAGGAGGCGGGCCGCGTCGAGCAGGTCTTCGAGTCGATCGCAAACAATCTTGGCGAGCACAGTGCCGCCGCGCGCAGTATTGCCGGCGCAGTCGTATCGGTCGCCAACCTTGCGGACGAGACCGAGGCCTCGGCCAGCAAGGTGGCGCTCGAAGTGGGTTCCCTCGACCGCGCCGCGCGCGAACTTTCTCAAGCAGTAGGCGGCTTTCGCATCCGTTGAGCGGACGAACTGGCTGCGACGACCGCGGTCTATGGTCCACACCGAGCGCTCGCGAACACGCGTACTCGCTCATTCGACCGGAGGCCATGCCATGCCGCTTGACACCTTTCGCCGGCGCTTGCTGCCGTTTGCCTTGACGATCCTGTGCGCGCCAGCGCTCGCCGACGAGTCGCCTGCGGTAGCGCCCATCTTTGGCCAGGGAAGCGGTTACGAACTGAGGCGTCTGCACGCCGACGAGCTGGTGCGGCTGGCCGAGCGTTACGCAGGCCAGCCGGTCCTGGTGGTGAACACCGCGAGCCACTGCGGCTTCACCCGTCAGTTCCGCGAACTCGAGGTGGTGCACCAGACATACAAGGACCGTGGCCTGAAAGTTGCCGGCTTCCCTTCGGACGACTTTCGCCAGGAGGCAGACGACGAAGCCAAGACGGCCGAAGTGTGCTTCCAGAACTTCGGCGTCACATTCGACATGTATGCGCCGATCACGGTGACGGGCGAGGCGGCCCACCCGCTGTTTCGCGAGATCGCCCGCCAGTCCTCTGCACCGACTTGGAACTTTCACAAGTACGTCATCGACCGCAACGGTCGAGTCGTTGCTGCCTTTCCAAGCCGCGTGAAACCTGACGCCCCCGAGGTGCTGAAAGCGATCGAGCGCGTCCTCTGAGCGCGACGTACTCGGCAATTGCCGTTCAGAGCGGGTTCAGTGGCCAGAACAGCGGGATCAACAGGCTTGCCGTCAGCCACACGATGAGGTTCATCGGGATGCCGAGGCGGGCGAAGTCCGAGAAGCGATAGTTGCCCGCGCTATAGACGAGCGTGTTGGTCTGGTAGCCGATAGGCGTGGCAAAGCTTGCACTCGCGGCAAACATCACCCCGACCACGAAGGGGCGCGGATCAACGCCCAGATGCTGGGCGACGCCGATGACGACCGGCGTGAACAGGACCGCCACCGCATTGTTGCTGATGAACTCGGTGGCGATCGAAGTGATCAGGATCACCAGCGCAAGCATCATCCACGGCGACAAGCCCTCTCCCACCGTCACCAGGCTACCCGCCAGCATCGCTGCCAGACCCGAATCCCGCATCGCGATGCTGATTGCGAGCATGCCGAAAATGAGCACGATGATGGGCCATTCGACGGACTTGTAGGCCTCGTCGGGACGAATGCAGCCAGTGATCAGCACGACCGCCGCCCCGATGATCGCCAGGCCCTCGATCGGCATCACGTTGAATGCGGCAAGCAGCATCACCCCCGCAATGGTCGCGAGTGCGATCGGCGCCTTGGTGCTTCGGGTCGCCGACACCTTGCCATCGGTGATGGCAAACAGATCGCCGTTATCGCAGAAGCGCTTGATCTGGGTCGGTGTGCCCTCGACCAGCAGCACGTCACCGAACTGGAGCTGGAAGTCGTCCCCCACGTCCGGGATGGAGGCATTGCGCCGATGTACGGCGATCAGATGGATGCCGTAGCGAGCGGCCAGATCGAGGTCGCGGATCGGACGTTGCACGTAACGCGAGGTCTGTCCTACCAGAGCCTCAACGATCACGACATCGCGTCTGCGCAGGGTCTCCAGGTCCTGAGGGTCGGCCGCAGGCGGCGTCTGCGCGCGCAAACCGACGAGATCGGTGCTGCGCAGATCGACCATTGCGCTGCTGCGGGTATGCACGACCAGCCGGTCGCCAACCTCGAGACGTGTATCGGGAGCCGGCGCAGACCACTCATCCTCGCCGCGGAAGAGCTTGAGAACCTTGATCACGCCATTCGACAGACGCGCTTCCTTCAGCGTACGACCTGCCAGACGCGAGTTCTCGGGTACGAAAAGCTCGGTCATGAACAAACGGTCGCTGCTGCCCGAGAACTGCTGGGTGAGTGTCTCGCGTGCCGGCAGGAAGCGCTGCGCAAAGAACAGCATGAACGTGCAGCCGATCAGTGCCATGACTATCGCCGGCGCACTGATCTCGAACATCGTAAACGGCGCCAACCCCATGTCACGAGCGACACCATCGACCAGAATGTTGGTCGAGGTCCCCACCATGGTGATAAGGCCGCCCAGGATCGTTGCGTAGGACAGAGGAATGAGCAGACGCGAGGGGGCAATCGAGAATCGCCCAGCCATCGCAATCACTGCCGGAATCATGACCATGACAACCGGTGTGTTGTTGATGAAGGGCGACACGGCTACACCGACGAGCAGCATCGCGAGCAGCAGGCGGCGCTCGCTATGTCCCGCCACGTTGCCGATCCACTCCCCGAGCCTGTCAACACAGCCCGTACGACCGAGCGCCCCGCTGATGATGAACAGGCAGATGATGGTGATGGGTGCGCTGTTGCTGAACACGCTCAATACCTTCGCAGGCGTGAGCAGTCCCAGCGCAAGAAGCAGGGCAACGGCGCAGATCACTGCAACGTCGGCCTTGACCCATTCGCGCACGAAAGTGATGAACAGCCCGATCAGGACGATGCCGACGATCAGTGCATGCGCGCTGTCAGGAATGAGCATGGCGGAGTGGTGCAGTGCAAAATGAAGACTCGCACCTTACCGGATCGGTCAAAGATCTCAAAAGAATATAAAGTTATCTTTTTATATCTCCAGACAGATCTACATCCCGAGCTTGGGCAAAGCAGCGATATCGCGTCCGGCAAGTCCACAAACGCGGGCCAAGCAGCGAAAATGTCGCCCATTCCTTACCCGGCGGCGATGACCGCCGCCCCAGCACACAATGGAGCCCGCACATGCGCAACTATGACTTCATCGCCATCGGTGGCGGCAGCGGAGGTGTTGCCAGCGCCCGCCGCGCGGCGGAATACGGTGCCCGCGCCCTCGTCGTGGAGGCCGCGCGTCTCGGCGGCACCTGCGTGAATGTCGGCTGCGTGCCGAAGAAGGTCATGTGGTACGCCGCAAACCTCGCCCAGGCGATGCGCGACGCACCCGGCTATGGCTTCACGGTCGGCTCCACCCACTTTGACTGGCCAACGCTCAAGGCCCGGCGCGATGCCTATGTGCTGCGCCTCAACGGTATCTACGCCAGCATGCTCGACAAGGCAGGCGTGGATGTCGTTAGGGGTTTTGCACGATTTGTCGATGCACACACCATCGAGGTCGACGGAGAACGCTTCAGCGCGCCTCACATCGTGATCGCCACGGGCGGCCGACCCGAGGTCCCCGATACTCCCGGCGCAGCGTTCGGCATCGACTCAGACGGTTTCTTTGCACTCGAGACCCAGCCGCGTCGGGTGGCGGTGGTCGGTGCGGGTTACATCGCGGTGGAGTTGGCTGGCGTCCTCAACGCCCTTGGCAGCGCTGTACACATGCTGGTGCGCGGACCGCATCTGTTGCGCCCCTTCGACGCCATGCTGCGCGACGAACTCGGCGCCCAGATGCGCGAAGACGGCGTAGACCTGCGCTTCGGCACTCGCGTGGAGGCAGTGACACGGCAGACGGACGGCAGCCTGCGCGTTGCTTGCGATAGCGGCGGCGTGCTCGAAGTCGACGCCCTGGTGTGGGCGACCGGCCGCCGGGCGAATACCGACCGCCTTCGACTCGAAGCGGCAGGCCTGAGTGCAGACGCACGCGGCATGGTCACGACCGACGCGTTCCAGAATACGGACGTCGACGGCATCTACGCCATCGGCGACATCACCGGTCGCGCGGAACTCACCCCGGTCGCAATCGCGGCAGGGAGAAGACTCGCCGCCCGCCTGTTCCTCGGCCAGAAGGACAGTAAACTCGACTACGACACCATACCCACCGTCGTCTTCAGCCACCCCCCGATTGGCACGGTAGGCCTGACCGAAGAGGAGGCGCGCGCATGCCATGAGCAGGTAAAGGTCTATGGCACCCGCTTCACCGGGATGTACCACGCCCTGACCGAGCACAGACCAAGAACATCGATGAAGTTGATCTGCGCCGGCGCAGACGAGCGCATCGTCGGTGCCCACGTCATCGGCGAGGGTGCCGACGAAATGCTGCAGGGTTTTGCCGTGGCGGTGAAGATGGGCGCCCGCAAGCGTGATTTCGACGACACCATTGCCATCCACCCTACCAGCGCCGAAGAGTTCGTGACCCTGCGCTGAAACGGAGCCTCCCCATGCCCATGACCTACGAACAGCACCTGGACGAAGTGGCTACCCTGCTCTACGAACGCTACGAGCAAAGCGAAAAGGCGGCCATCAAACTGGTGATGGCCGCCCAGGCGGACGACTTCTTCAGCGGTCACGACGACGATCCGTCGATCTGTACGCCGGAGCGCGCGGCCGCCGACGCACGCGCCGTCTATCGCAAGTACGGCAAGCCTTAGTGGCCGGAGCAGCAGCCGTGTCCGCCGCCGCCGCCGCATCCGCCGCCTGTGGCTGCCGCCGCAGCGGCAGGCGCACCCGCGCTGGCCGGCGCACCAAGCTGGATCTTGAAGTCGATGACGATATTGCCCGGGTCACGCGCGACATAGGTGATACCCACCTGGTTGCCGTAGCGCTGCTGGATCTGGCCAAGCAGCGGCAGCGGGTCGTGGTCATTGACAAACCGCATCACCTCGCCGTCTTCGAGCGATTCGAGGGCACCGAAGATGGCAGCATGGCGGAAGCGCTTGGCGACGCCGCGCGCGTCGAAGGGGTGAACGTCGTTCTGGAACATCGTGGTGTCTTCCATCGTTGGGATACCGGACTTGTCCTGCGGCCGGATTCGCAGCCTGGAAATCGTATTTGGCCGCAAAGGCCGTCGCCTTGAGGAAGAACAAGAAACACACCCCGGCATGCACGGCGCACTGCCTGATTCGGGCTCAGCAACAGGCGATTGCCCGCTAACGCACACCCGCGCTGTGCTATTGTGCGGCTGAGGCGAGGGAGCACGAGCTTGCATACCCGAACAGGGATATCGATCTGCAATCGTGCCGAGGGACGCCTCACGACATATAAATCAGCGCCGCATGGCGGGAGTGGAGAGTGCTTATGGCTACCAAACAGGATCAGTTCAACGAACTTCAGAAGAAGAATCTCGAAGCGGCCATGCGTCTGGCGCAGATGTCGATCGAGAACTCCCAGCGCATCATGGAAATCCAGGTCGGCGCAGCCAAGCGCCTGTTCGAGGAAGGCGTCGAGAATGCCAAGGCACTGTCGAGCACCAAGGACCCCAAGGGCATGATGGAGCTGCGCGCCCACTACGCGCAGAGCACCACCGAGCAGATGCTCGCATGTGCGCGCGAAATCGCCGAGATCACGGCACGCACTCAGGCCGAGTTCGGCAAGCTCGTCGGTGAGCAGTTGAGCACCGGCAGCACCGACATGTTCGACGCCATGCAGAAGATGTTCAAGGGCATGCCGATCGCCGACCAGAACGCCCTCGGTGCCATGCAGACGGCGATGGACACCACGCGCGCGGCCTTCGAGCAGATGACCCGTGCCTCGACGGAGGCCTTCCAGGCTTTCACCCAGCAGGGCGGCAAGGGCCGCAAGTAAGCTGCCCGCCGGAGTCCCGCGCAGGCAGGCATAACGGCGCCCTCGGGCGCCGTTATGCCTTGCGGGGCTGCAGCACGCTCAACGACGCTGCTCGATCTCGTCCCAGCTGTCGTCTATCGAGACATCGTCGGCCGGCGTGGCACTCCAGCGCGCAGCCGCCGAATCGTCCGCCTCGCGCGCATCCACCCAGCGCCCGCCATCCGGGGTCTCTTCACGTTTCCAGAACGGAGCTCGTGTCTTCAGGTAGTCCATGATGAATTCGCAGGCGGCGAATGCATCGCCGCGATGTGCGCTGGCTACGCCGACGAATACGATGCGCTCCGCAGGCATGAGTCGACCATGGCGATGGATGACGCACGCATCCAGTACCGACCAGCGTGCACGCGCCTCGATCACGATCTCTTCGAGGGCACGCTCGGTCATCCCGGGATAGTGCTCGAGCGTCATCGCCGATACGCCGCTACCGTCGTTGACGTCACGGACCAGGCCGACGAAGCTGGCGACCGCCCCCACATCGGCACGCTCCTGACTGAGCGCGGCAATCTCCGCGCCGACGTCGAAGTCGTCTTCCTGAACGCAGACTTTGTAGCGCCCCATGCTCAGCCCCCGGTCACAGGCGGAAAGAAAGCGACCTCGTCCCCCGCCGCCACCGGCGCGTCGGCACCAACCATGCGCTGGTTAACCGCACTGCGCACGTTACGGCCTGCCGCCATCGCCCCCCACGCGTCGCCCCGTGCAGCGAGATGCTCCCGCAGCGCACCGACGGTACCCACATTGGCCGGCAACGCCAACTCCTCGCCAGGCGTCCCAACCGCTTCGCGCAGGCTGGCGAAATAAAGAACCTTCACCTTGCTCGTCATGTCCTGTCCCGTCAATGTACTCATTCAGTGCAGCAGATCGCCGTAGGGCAGAAAGCGGACGCTCTCGCCGCGCCTGACGGATGTGGCCGCAGGAATATCCACCAGCCCGTTTGCCCATACCGTCGAGTTGAGCGCCGCCGAACCCTGGTTGTCGAACAGCTCCACCCCACCCTGCGAATTCATGCGCGCACGCAGGAACTCGCGTCGGCGATCGGGCCGCGGCCAATCGAAATCGGCACGCAAGGCCAGCGCCGCCGGCGCCACCTCGCGCACGCCCTGCGTGGCCAGCAGGAAGGGACGCACCATCATCAGGAAGGTGACGAAGCTCGACACCGGATTGCCTGGCAGGCCGATGAATGCAGCCCCTGCCACATGGCCATACGCCAAGGGCTTGCCCGGCTTCATCGCGATCTTCCACATATCCAGACTACCCTCGGCCTCGACCGCAGGCTTGACATGGTCCTCCTCGCCGACCGACACCCCGCCGCTGGTAAGGATGAGATCATGGCCCTGCGCGGCGCGGCGAAGGACTTCGCGGGTAGCATCGAGACGGTCGGGGACGATGCCGAAATCCTCCACCTCGCACCCCAGGCCGACAAGCAGGCTGCGCAGCATGTAGCGATTGGAGTTGTAGATACCCCCGGGCGGCAGAGGCTCGCCCGGCATCACCAACTCGGAGCCGGTGGAGAACATCGCCACCTTCACCCGCCTCAGCACGGGCAGCTGAGCCAGGCCCACCGACGCCGCCAGCGCGACGGCCTGCGGCGTAAGCCTCTCGCCTGCGGGCAGGATCAGTTCACCGCGCGCGATGTCCTCGCCCATCCTTCGTACCGCCTCGCCGGAACGTGGCACGGTGTTGATGATGACTTCGGCGCCATCGTGCTCGCACAACTCCTGCATCACCACGGCATCTGCGCCTTGCGGCAAGGGGGCGCCAGTGAATATGCGCGCCGCGGTGCCCGGCGCAAGCTCGTGGCCGACACTGCCCGCCGGAATGCGCTGACTGACCGGCAGGCGCGTACCGGCAACGGGAACGTCGGCGGCACGCAGCGCGTAGCCATCCATCCCCGAGTTGTCCATCGGCGGCTGGTCGATCGTTGAGAACTGGGCGACCGCGAGCACCCGTCCGGCGGCGAACATCGTGTCCACCTGCTCGATCTCGCGTACCGGACGCGCGAACCCGAGCAGCTTTTCGTAGGCTTCGTCAAAAGAGAGCATGGTGCCGTTCATTGAATCTTCAGATGGTCGAGAATGAAACTGGCGACCCGCGCCGGTTCATTGAGCGGAAGCAGAGGCAGCGGGCAATCGATGGCAAGGTCGCTCGCCACCGCCACCACATGGAGATTATCCGGCCACAGCGGCGGCTTGCCCAAGGCGGGCCGATGGATCTCGATCTTGGGCACGGCCGCTGCCTTGTAGCCTTCGATCAGCACCAGATCGCAGGGCTCGAGCAAGCGCAGCTGCTCTTCCAGGCTGGGCTCAGGCGCGCCGCGCAGCTCATGCATCAGCACCCAGCGGTCGTTGGACAGCATCAGCACCTGTGTGGCGCCGGCCTCGCGGTGGCGCCAGGAGTCCTTACCCGGCTTGTCCAGATCGAAACCATGGTGTGCATGCTTGATGACCGACACGCGCAGACCACGCGCGGTGAACTCGGGGATCAGCTTCTCCACCAGCGTCGTCTTGCCTGAGCCCGACCAACCGCCAAAACCGAAGACTTTCATCGGAGCATTGCCCGCAGGCATCGTGAGATAGCCTTGAAGGATACAACAGACCGCTCTCAGCCGCTCCCCTGCGCGGGGCTGCGTGCGCTGGCACGAGGCGGCGGCAACGAAGCCAGGAAGGCAACCGCGTCGGTCTCGGCCCGCGTGCGCCGCATCGGCGGCAGACTGCGCCACACCACCTTGCCATAGGACTTCTCGATCATGCGCGGATCGCAGATGCACAGCACACCACGGTCGCGCTCGGTACGGATGAGCCGCCCGGCGCCCTGCTTCATATTGATCACGGTCTTGGGCAACTGATGATGCACGAAGGGACTCAAGCCCTGCTTCTGCATGTGCTCGACGCGCGCGGCCAGCACAGGGTCGTCCGGCGGAGCGAAAGGAAGCTTGTCGATCACTACCAGCGACAGCGCATCGCCGGGCACGTCCACGCCCTCCCAGAAGCTCTGGCTCGCCACCAGCACTGCGTTGCCAAGACGGCGGAAGCGCTCCAGCAGTTCGGTACGCGAACCCTCGCCCTGAAGCAGCACCGGCAACTCGTCCCCACTATGCTGCAGGCCGTCGAGGATCAGCTCGTGGATGCGGCGCATCGCGCGCAGCGAGGTGCACAGCACGAAGGCACGCCCTCGCGCGGCGCGGATCAGCGGCAGCGCCACCTGGGCGACACGCTCGGTGTATTCGGACGAGTTCGGTTCGGGCATGCCGGCGGGGGCATACAGCAAGGCCTGCTCGGCATAATCGAAGGGGCTACCCCACACCGCGGTGAGCGGCGGCGGATCCATCCAGGCCAGGCCCATCTCGCGGCAGTAGTGGCCGAAGTCCGCCTTGCCCACCGCCAGCGTCGCAGAGGTGAAGATCCACGCCCGCGGGTGGCCCTCGAGCTGGCGCTTGAAGACGTCCGATACATGCAGCGGAGTGGCATTGAGCGCCAGCGACTGGGCAAACACCTCGACCCAGCGGATGAGGTCCTTGTCCTCGGGGCTGCGCCAGCTGGCCAGGCGCGCAGCCATCTCCTCGGTGCGGCGCAGGCAGTTTGCGAGCCCTTCGGAGCGCTCGGCCTGGGTGTCGAGCACGGTCTGGAACTCGGTCAGCGACTTCTCCAGCGCCTCGACCATGGCATCGAAGTTCTCCCGCTCGGCCGCCTGCGCAGCCGAGATGCGCGCAGTCTCGGTACCGAACACCAGGCGCAGGTCGCGCGCGGCCTTCTCGAGGTTGCGCGTCTGGTCGATCATCGCCACGCAGTCGCGCGCTGCGGCCACCGTTTCGGAGCGAGTGTCACGCGCCAACTCCAGCACCTGGGCCGTGGACACGCTGTCGCCGAAGAACAGGCTCGCGGTCTCCGGCAACTGGTGAGCCTCGTCGAAGATCACGGCATTGCAGGCTGGCAGCAGCTCGCCCATGCCCTCGTCGCGCAGCATCACGTCGGCGAAGAACAGATGGTGATTGACCACCACGACGTCGGCGTCCATCGCATTACGCCGCGCCTGCATCACGAAGCACTCGTCCTTGTGCGGGCAGTCCTGGCCGAGGCAATTGTCACGCGTCGAGGTTGCGGCGATCCAGGCCAGCGAGTCTTCGCGCACGTCCGTGCATTCGGCCTTGTCGCCCGTCTGCGTGACCTGGGCGAAACGGCCGATTGCGCGCAGGTCGGCGGCGTCCTGCGCGGTGAGGAAGCGGCCATCGCGCGCATTACGCTCGAGGTGGTAGTGGCAGACGTAGTTCGCCCTGCCCTTTAGCAGCGCGATGCTCACCGGGACCTTGAGCGCGGCACGCACGGTCGGCAGGTCGCGGTTGAAGAGCTGGTCCTGAAGGGTCTTGGTGCCGGTGGAGATGAGGACCTTGCCGCCCGCCATCAGCGCCGGTACGAGATAGGCGAAGGTCTTGCCGGTACCGGTTCCGGCCTCGGCCACCAGCACACGGCTCTCGCGCAGCGCCTCGGCGATCTTCCGTGCCATCTCGATCTGCTGCGGACGGGCTCGAAAGCCAGGAATCGCAGCTGCGAGCGGGCCATCGTCGGCGAAAAGCGGGGTCGGGTCGGACATGGGCACGGCGGGTTCTGGGCAGACCCGCGAGTATAGCGCTTGCCGGCCCTATCCGCCTTCGCGACTGCACCCGTTTGTCATTATCCGGCAGATCGCCCCACCCCACCCGGCGCGGGCCCCGCCCCCAGCATGCTGATGCGCGCAGGCGGCGCCTTGCCCTGCTTGTCCTCGCCAAAGTAGAGCGTCATGTGCGGGAATGGGATCTCGATGCCGGCAGCGTCGAAGTGACGCTTGACCAGGCGGTTGTAGGCGCGACCAACCGGGAACTGTGAACCCGCCACCGTCTTGATGCGGACGCGGATGTTCACCGAACTGTCGGCCAGCGCCGTCACCCCGTGCACCTCGAGCTCGGAGCTCAGGATCAACCCTGCGAAAGCGGGGTCCTGGCGCAGTTCATCGAAGGCCGCGCGCAGCTGGACGATGGCCTCGTCGCTGTCTTCGCGGTAACCGATGCCGTACTCGCCAACGTGGTAGCCGAAGTCGCGGTTGTAGTTGGCCACGGTGGTGACCGATGAGAACGGCAACAGGTGATAGGTGCCGGAGAGATCACGCATGCCCAGCGAGCGGATGGTCATCTTCTCCACCGTGCCGGTAACCCCGGCGGCGGTGACCACGTCACCAACGTTGATCGCGCGCTCGAGCTGGATGAAGACGCCCGTGATCACGTCCTGAACCAGCTTCTGGGCGCCGAAGCCAATCGCAAGCCCGAGCACGCCTGCGCCGGCGAGCAGCGGCGCGATGTTGAGGCCGATCTCCGCCAGCACCAACATCGTGGTCACTACCACCAGCGCGATCGCCACCGCATTGCGGAAGATCGTCAGCAGGGTGCGCGCACGGGCATTGGGCTCGCCGCCCGCCTCGGCGTTCAGGCGGAACTCGATCCAGCTCGCAACGATGAGCCACAGCAGCAAGGCGAGCGCCACGATGAGCGCGATCGACACCAGCTTGCCGAGCAGACGCGTGCCGGCGTCGGAGACCAGCCAGGCGCCGAGGTCGAATGGCGTCCACGCGTCCACGATTGCCGCCACGACCACGGCGAGGATCGCGAAGCGGGCGATCTTCAACACCGTCGGCACATAGGCGTTAAGACGCGCTTCGAGCAACGGAAACTTCTGCTGCAGCGCCTCGCTGAGCCGGATCCGGCGCAGGATCACCTGCGTCAGCAATGCCGCCAGGCCGATGCCCAAGGCAACTGCCAGCACGGTCTGCGCCGTTGCAGCGACCATGAACGGCAGCGCATCCTGCGGATAGAGAATGGCGGTGACCAGGATTGCGCCCAGGTAGGCAATGGCCACGATGTGCCAGGTACGCGCGCCGATCGTGATGCTGATGCGAGCAAAGGAAGACTGCATGCGCTCGGCCAGCGCCTCGATGGCAGCACGCACGCGCTGTCGGTTCTGCATCACGATCACGGCCGCCTTGAGGAGGGCGGAGAGCATGATCACGATGGCCACCGCACGGCTTAGCGCTGGACTGAGATAGTGGCCGATCACCGGGACCAGCAGCATCAGGCCATAGCCGACGAAGAACACCATGCGCGATGCCCACAGGTACCAGTAGGCGCCCTCTTCGTCCGTCACGGGAAGCACACGCAACGTGTCGCCATGCCGGGACAACAGGATACGGAGCCCCGCCCGAACGGCCTCGACCATCAGAAAGGCGTTCAGAAACAGGGACTCGTGCACGCGTATCGCCCCGGACTCGCCGATCACGAACAGCGCCACGCCATACCCGGCAAGCCAGGCGAATGCAATGGTGAGCAGGTCGATGAGTCCTGCGCCGGCCGTCGCCAGGAGCCGTCGCCCCCAGACCAGTGCGCGCGGCCCATCGGCCGCGCCGGCCTGCCGATCGAGCGCGGCGAACAACCCGCCGGCGGCCGCCGCCAGCGCGCGGAAGACGACCAGGGTGACGACGACCAGTACGGCAAATTCGCCAAGCTGCCACAGCACGGAATCGAGCCGGGCATCGGCAAGCTGCCCGGTCGCCTCACCGAGCGCAGACAGAGCGGCACCGAACTCGCTGACCGTTCCCTGCGCGAGGCTCTGCGTCAGCGCGGCAACGCGCCCCGCCATCGACTCGACGGGCGCCTCGGGTTCAAGCGCACGCGCGGCACCCTCCTCGCCCAGGCTGCGTAGCTGTTCGATCAGCACGCTGCGGGTGGCGTCATCCTCGAGCAGGTCAGCCAGACGTTGATGTGGCGGCTGAGTCGGATCCACGGGGGCGGCTGCGGCAGCCAGCGTCGCTGCGGAGAACAGGCCTGCGAGCGCAAGCAGGACGATCAGGGCAAACAAGGGAATGAGCTTACGTGCCAAAACGGAACTCCTTCATGTCCGGCCCGTAAAGACCCGCCAGCGACCCTGGCAGTTCCACAGCCGGCCTCCAAAGCACTGCGCCGGGGCAGATAACACTCGCGTCACACAAGCCATGCATCATCCGCAACGAATTTGTAACGGTCAGCCGGAGTAAGCATGTCATTGAGGGGGGAGGCACAGAGGCGAGCCGCAATGCTGGCGATGCGGTGGATTGCGCCGCTGGCCTGGATTCTGGCCCTGAGCTTCACCAGCTGGCTGGCGGCTGCGGCGTACTGGTCCTTCCACGCGACACCGCAAGCTGCGGCGCTGGCGTTCCATGAAACCGATCCGGTCAGCGCTGCCGAAGGCATCCTGCGTATCGCCGGCACCGGCGGCAAGCCCGGGCCTGGCAGCGCAAGCAGCGCCACGGCCCGGCCGCCGTTGTCCCTCCACGGCCTGGCCACCGGCTTTGGCGACGCAGGTGGATTCGCCTTGTTCAAGACCGCTGACGGCAGCGTGAAGACAATCGGGGCCGGAGGCACCAGCAGCGACGGCTGGCGACTGGCGTCCATCCACCCCGACCACGTCATCCTCGAGCGCGAGGGTGCTTCGGTGAGGCTTGATCTGGCTGCACGCCAGCACCTCACCGCCGAACAAGGGGAGTAACCCCCTCCCCACGTCCGCGGCCAGTCACCCCATCGGCGCAATCCCCTGACCAGTCCGAGCATCCGCCCCATCCCCCTTCCATTTCCCGATCTGCAGCCCAAGAAAATGCCCCTAGCAGTGCGCATCAACGCTGAGCCCAATCCGGTCGCCTCAATTCCCCGACCTTCGCCTTCAGCCCGCTTCACAACATCGATCTGCAAGGCGATCCGAGAGTCGATCCTCCCCCTGCTGCCAATGTGCCTGCGTGCGAGTTGTGTTGCCGTTCTGCTCGCGTTGAGCATGCCTGCCAGCGCCCAGCAGCGTGAAGAGACCATCTCGCTCAATTTCCAGAATGCCGAGATCGACGCGGTTATCCATGCCGTGGGCGAGATCACCGGGCAGAACTTCCTCATCGATCCGCGCGTCAAGGGCAAGCTCAACATCGTCACCAACACCCCGGTGCCGCGTGCCCTCAGCTACCAGATCCTGCTGTCCGCGCTGCGCCTGCAGGGGTTTACCGCGGTGGAAGGCGAAGGCGTGGTCAAGATCGTTCCCGAGGCCGATGCCAAGCAGCATGCGGCACCTGTCGGCACCCGCCAGGTCAGCGCACGCGGAGACCGCCTGGTGACCCAGGTCTTCGCCCTGCGCTTCGAGTCGGCCACACAGATGCTCGGCGTCGTCAGACCGCTTGTCTCGCCGAACAACACAGTCACCGCGTTTCCGTCGAACAACACCCTGGTCGTCACCGACTACGCATCCAACATCGAGCAGATCGCGGCAGTCATCGCCGCCATCGACATCAGCCAGACCGACGTCGCCGTGCTCGAACTCCAGCATGCCGCCGCCGCCGACCTGGCCCCAGTCCTCGCTCGCCTGCTGGCCGAGCAGGGCGGCGCTGGCCAACCCGGCACCACGGCGCCCCAGGTCATGGCCGAACCCCGAAGCAACGCCCTCCTCGTACGTGCCGACAACCCCAGCCGGCTCACTGCAATCCGTCAGCTCGTCGCTTCGCTCGACCGCCCAGGCGCAGGCGGCAACATCCACGTCGTGTACCTGCGCAACGCCGAAGCACGCCATGTTGCCGCGACGCTCAACAGCGCCCTGAGCGGCACTGCGACTCCGGCCGCAGCGGCCACCACAGCGCGCGGCTTCGCGAACACTGCAGCCGACGGCGGCGACGGCGGCGGACGCCCGAGCACCGACATCCCGCTTGCCAGCGGCAGCGCGAACCCGAACGCGAGCGTCCAGGCAGACGTAGTCAACAACGCCCTCATCATCACCGCACCGGACGCCATCTACCGCAACCTGCGCCAGGTGATCGATCAACTGGATCGCCGCCGCGCCCAGGTCTATATCGAAGCCCTCATCGCCGAGATCTCCACCGAGCGCGCGGCCGAGTTCGGCCTGCAGTGGGTCGGGGCAGGTTCGGTCGGTGGCGGTTCGGGCGCAACCGGCATCATCGGCGGAAGCAGCTTCGGCAACGGCGGCAACAACCTGCTGCAGCTCATCGCCAGCACCGCCAGCGGCAATCCGAGCCTGCCCGGGAACGGGCTCAACCTGGCGATCGGTGGCGGTCGAGTCAACATCCCGGGGATCGGCGAGGTACTGAGCCTGGGCGTCCTGGCCCGCTTTCTGGAAAACGAGGTACGCGCCAACATCCTGTCGACGCCCAACATCGTCACCCTCGACAACGAGGAGGCCAAGATCGTCGTCGGCCGCAACCTGCCCTTCGTCACTGGCCAGTACACCAACACCGGCGGCGGCACCACGCCGGCCAACCCGTTCCAGACCATCGAGCGCCGCGATGTCGGCCTGACCCTGCAGGTGCGGCCGCAGATCTCCGAAGGCGGCGCCATTCGCCTGCAGATCTACCAGGAAGCCTCGGCGGTCGTCGGCAACGTCGATGCAGCAACCGGCCCGGTTACCACCAAGCGCTCGATCGAGTCCATGGTGCTGGTAGACGACGGGGCCATCATCGCCCTCGGCGGCCTGGTCGAAGACAGCTATGCGGGCGGCGAGGAGAAGGTGCCCATGCTCGGCGACCTGCCGGTCGCCGGCAGCCTGTTTCGCTACAACACGCGCAAGCGCAGCAAGACCAATCTGGTGGTGTTCCTGCGCCCGGTGATCCTGCGCGACCGCGACAGCTACGCCGAGATGACCCAGTCTCGCTATGAGTATGTGATCGGCCAGCAGCGCGCCAGCACCCTGCCCAGGCAGCTGATGCGCGGCGAGGACTCCGCCCCCGAACTACCGCCGATTGTCGATGCCCGCATCGTACCGGTTGCCGAGTTGCTGATCCGCCCGCCTGCGGACGAGGTGTCGCGATGAGCCAGCCCTCCCTGCCCTATGCGTTCGCACGCAGCCAAGGCGTGCTGTTGCGCGGCGGCGACGAAGCGCAAGCCGAACTGCTCGTACGCAGTGGTGCCGCACTCGGCGCGGTCAACGAGGCCAGACGCTTCCTGCGCCGCCCGCTACGCATCGAGACCGCTACGCCGGGCGCATTCGAGCTTGCGCTGGCGCAGGCCTATGGAGATGGCGAGCGCAATGCGGCAGAGGTGGTTGCGGACGTCGGCCAGGAGATCGACCTCGCCCAGCTCATGACCGAGCTCCCCGCGGTCGAGGACCTCCTCGAGCGCCAGGACGACGCCCCCATCATCCGCATGATCAACGCGCTGCTCGCCCAAGCGGTACGCGACCGTGCCTCGGACGTGCACATCGAGCCCTACGAGCAGTCCTCCGTGGTACGACTGCGCCGCGACGGCGTGCTGCAGGACATCGCCCGCCCCCACCGCGCCCTGCACGCCGCGATGGCTTCGCGCATCAAGGTGATGGCCAACCTCGACATCGCCGAGAAACGCCTCCCGCAGGACGGCCGCATCAGCCTGCGCCTGGCCGGACGCCAGATCGACGTGCGCGTCTCCACCCTGCCAACCAGCCACGGTGAACGCCTGGTGCTGCGCCTGCTCGACAAGAGCGCGGGGCAGCTCGGGCTCGACGCCCTCGGCATGGCGCCGGACAGCGTAAGGCAGTTCCAGGCTCTGTTGTCCCAACCGCACGGCATCATCCTCGTCACCGGTCCCACCGGTTCAGGCAAGAGCACCACCCTCTACGCCGCGCTGCGCACGCTCGACGCGACCCGGATGAACATCATCACGGTCGAGGATCCGGTCGAGTTCGACCTCCCCGGCGTCGGTCAGATCCAGGTCAATGCGCGCATCGATCTCGACTTTGCGCGCGCACTGCGAGCCATCCTGCGCCAGGACCCGGACGTGATCATGATCGGCGAGATCCGCGATCTCGAGACCGCCCGCATCGCCGTCCAGGCCAGCCTGACCGGACACCTCGTACTGGCAACCCTGCACACCAACGACAGCGCGGCAGCCGTCACCCGCCTGATCGACATGGGGGTCGAGCCCTTCCTGCTCGCATCCACCCTGCGCGGGGTGCTTGCCCAGCGCCTGGTGCGCAAGCTGTGTACCGCATGCCGGCAACCCGCTGATACCGAAAGCAGCGAGGGCCGCTGGCGCGCGGTCGGCTGTCCGAGTTGCGGCAACACCGGCTACGCCGGGCGCCTCGGCATCCATGAGCTGATTGCGGTGGATGAGACGCTGTCGCGCCTGATCCACGACGGCTGCCAGGAAGCCGAGCTGCGTCAGCGCGCGCGCGCGACGGGCAGTCGCAGCCTCTACGACGACGGCATGCGCCACGTCGCTAACGGCACGACCACGCTCGAAGAGCTTCAGCGTGTGATGCGCGACTGAGGCGGCGAACACCATGGCGGCATTCCAGTACCGAGCGCTCGACGCCGGCGGACGCGAACAACGCGGCGTGATCGAGGCCGACAGCGCGCGCGCGGCCCGCAGCGCGCTGCGCGAACGTGGCCTCGCACCGCTCGAGGTCAGCGGCATCGGCCGCCAGCACGCGAACACTGCCCTGCGTGCGCGCCTGCCGGCGAGCGTGCTTACCCTGATGTCCCGGCAGTGGGCCACCCTGCTTGCCTCCGGGCTGACGGTAGAGCAATCGTTGGCGGCGCTGATCGAACAGGCCGACACCGAGCCGTTGCGCCGCGTGCTCGCCGGAGTGCGTAGCGAAATCGTCGGAGGGCTGAGCCTTGCCGCCGCGCTGGAGCGCTTCCCGGCCCAGTTCCCCACCCTGTATCGGGCGTCGGTCGCGGCTGGCGAGCAATCGGGCGAGCTTGCACGCGTGATGCTGCAACTGGCCGACCATCTTGAGCAGAACGACATCCTTCGCCGCAAGACCGAACAGGCACTGATCTACCCATGCCTGGTTGCCTGCGTCGCGCTCGTCATCGTCGTCGCACTGATGGTCTGGGTGGTGCCGCAAGTGGTGGGCGTATTTGCCCAGTCGAGGCAGAGCCTGCCGCCACTCACCCGCATCACGATCGGGCTGTCCGAGTTCATCCAGGCGTGGGGCCTGGTGATGCTGATTGCTGCCAGCGCCCTCGGCCTTGCGTTCGTTGCGGCGCTGCGCGACACGGCCTTTCGGCGCCGGGTCGACCTGCTGTTGCTTGGCCTGCCCTTGATTGGCCGCCACCTGCGCACCCTCGACGCCACCCGCTTCGCGAGCACCCTGTCCATCCTGGTCGGCAGCGGCGTGCCCTTGCTGCGCGCGCTCGATGCCGGTGGCCGCGTGGTGCAACGTCTTCCGGTGCGCGAGGCGGTGACGAGCGCTACCGAGCGCGTGCGCGAAGGCATGGCCTTGTCGCGCGCCCTTGCGGCCACCCGCAGCTTTCCACCGCTGCTGCTGCACATGGTCGCCAACGGCGAGGCAACCGGGCAGATCGCAGCGCTGCTCGACAAGGCCGCCCGCCTGCAGCAACTCGAGCTCGAGAGCCGCAGCGCTACCCTCACCAGCCTGCTCGAACCCGCCCTGCTGTTGCTGATGGGCGCCTTCGTACTGCTGATCGTGCTTGCCGTCATGCAGCCGATCATCGAGATCAACACCCTGATGAGATAATCCACATGTCCAGACTGCTGCTCCACAAGGCGCCGTGCGCGCGCGGTTTCACCCTCATCGAAGTGATGATCGTCATCGTCATCCTCGGCGTGCTCGCCGCGCTCGTCGTACCACGGGTGATGAGCCGTCCGGATGAAGCACGCGTGGTCGCCGCCCGCCAGGACATCGCTTCGCTGATGCAGGCGCTCAGACTGTACAAACTCGACAACCGCAGCTACCCGACGACCCAGCAAGGCCTCGAGGCCCTGGTGAGCAGGCCGACGCTGGCCCCGCTGCCGCCCAACTGGAAAGTCTATGTCGAGCGCCTGCCGCGCGACCCCTGGGGCAACCCGTACCAGTATCTGAACCCCGGTATCAATGGCGAGGTCGATGTGATGAGCTATGGTGCCGACGGCCGCAGCGGCGGCGACGGCTTCGATGCCGACATCGGCTCCTGGCAGCCCTGAGCGCAGGCCCAGTCCGGCACCGCCCGCTTCCCTGCCAGCCACCAGGCCATGCGCCCCGCCCGCGGCTTCTCGCTCGTCGAAGTCCTGGTCACCCTGCTCGTGCTCGGTATCGCGGCCGGGGCGATGAGTCTCGCCGTGACTGCCGACCGTGAGCGCGACCCGGCTGTGGCTGTAGAGCAGCTACGCAAGGCGCTCGAGACCGCCGCCTACCGTGCCAGCATCCGCGGCCAGCGCCTGGCAATCGAGTTCCAGGCCGACGGCTACCGCTTCACCAGCCTGGATCGGCACGGCCAATGGCAGCGCATCGATGCGGATCCTGCCCTGCAGCCCAGGCGCCTGCCAGCAGCCTTGGCCTGGCACAGTCTGGCCACGAGCAGCCGACAGGCGGGCACCACCGCCTCGCCGGCTCACCGCCGCATCGAGTTTGGTACGAGACCGCCACAGTACCGGCTGGCGCTCGCGCACGAAGGGGTACTGCACGTCCTGGACGGCAGCCGCGCCGGTAGCGTGCTCCATCGCCTCGAGCATCCCGGAGCCGGACGATGAACGCCAGGCGCGCAGCGGGCTTCACCTTGCTCGAGATGCTGGTGGCGCTATCGATCGTGGCGATCGCTCTGCTCTCTGCAACACGGGCGCTGGGGAGCACGATCCATGCCGCGGCGGGCCTGCGCGAACACGCCGTTGCAAGCTGGGTGGCGCAGAACCGGCTGGCGGAGATGCGCGCCCACCGTCAGTGGCCCGCACTCGGCCAACGCCAGGGTCGGGTCGACATGGCAGGCGGCAGCTATGTGTGGACCGAACGCATCAGTGCGACGCCGAACAACCTGTTCCGCCGTATCGACGTCGAGGTGAGCGCGGCTGACGACAAACGCCCGCTCGGACGCATGAGCGGGTACGTCGCGAGGCCGCCGCGATGAGCCTGCGCATTGACCACGCGCGCGGCATGACCCTCATCGAACTCATGATTGCGCTCGCGCTCTTCGCGCTGCTCGGCCTGCTCACCTGGCGAGCGACCGACAGCCTGATCACCACGCGCCAGCATGTCGGTGCCGAACTCGAGCGCTGGCGTGCGATCACGACCGCCGTCGCACGCGTGGACGAAGAGTTGCTACAGGCGTTGCCCGGCACCGGCCGCCTAGCCCACGGGCCGCCCCCCAGCCGGCAACCCGAAGCGGTCGGCACCGGCCCGGCCCAGGTGATGCTGCGCTTTGCCTCGCCTGCGGCCGATGGCGGGCCGGTGCAGGACGCCGCCTTGCTGCTCGTGGGCGATCGCCTCGAGTGGTGGATCTGGGACGGTCCCGATGCAGCCGCGGAACCCAGCCGCGTGCGCCTTCTGGACCGAGTGAACGCGCTGCACTGGCGGTTCCTGCATGGTGACCGCTGGGTCGCAGCGTGGCCGCCCGAGCAGCCACAGGACGCCGGTCTACCTGCTGCAATCGCCTTCGAAATGGAACTGTCGGATGTGGGAACGATTCGCCGTGTGTTCGCGCTGCGCTAAAAGCCACGCACGCCAGCGCGGTGCCGCGATCGTGCTCGCCCTGCTGACCGTCGGCCTCGCGGCCGTGCTCGCCGCGGCAGCGCTCGCCGATCTGAGCCTCGGCATCGAAGTGCACGAGGGCCGCTTCGAACAGGCGCAGTCGCGGCAACTCGCGATCGCCGCCGTGGACTGGACACGCAACGTCCTTGCAGACGACCGCCGCACCAGTGCAGCCGACCACGCCGGCGAGCCGTGGGCAATCGAGATCCCGCCCACACCCATCGACCGCGACCCCAAGGCAGGCACGGTTGGCGGCCGCATCAACGAGCTGTCCGGCCGCTTCGACCTCAACGCCCTGCATCCGGGCAATCCCGCGCACACCAGCGCACGCAGGCAAGCCGAGCGTCTGTTCGCGCTCGTGCTCGGTGACGCCGTGCGCGCACGACTGCTCGCGGACGCGCTCGAAGCGCACCTGCAGCCGGCCACCGGCACCGAGTCCGGCAAGCAGGCCTTCGAGCTCACCGAGGTCGGCGAGCTGATCGCGATCCCCGCCTTCACGCCGGAGGCAATCGCGCAACTCACGCCGCATGTCGCCACCTTGCCGGCCCGAGCCCCGATCAACGCCAACATGGCGAGCGCCGAGGTCCTTGCCGCCACCATCGATGGGCTCGACCTGTCTGCGGCCCGGACCATGGTCGCTGCACGCACGCACGCCTGGTTCCGCAACCGCGGCGATATCGCTGCGCTGCTGGGACCGGGCCTCGACCTGCCCGCAGCCAGCGCACTCGACGTACACAGCCGCTTCTTCATTGCCCACATCCACGCCGGCTACGGTGAGGCCATCACGCGCCTGCAAGCCTTGCTCGACCGTCGCCAGACCAGCGTGGACATCATCTGGTATCGCATCGAATGAACACCCGACTCGCCCTCATCATCCCCGAACGCTGGCCAGATCAACCCGACTGCGAGTGGGCGCTGCTCGACCGCGACGGCCGCATCGTCGAACATGGCCGCAGCGCACCGTCGCACTGGCCGAACGCAGGCGAGCACGTCGCGCTCATCGACGGCGCGGACTGCCTGCTCGCCGCCCTCCGCGTCCCGCCAAGCAAGCGACGCGACCGCCTGCCTCTGATTCGCTACGCCCTCGAGGCACGTCTGGCGCGTGACATCGACCATGAGCATGTGACGATCACGAGCGAGCGCGCCGATGAGGAGCAGCCCGGGGGGCGGCGGCTGCTTGCGGTGGTGATTGCCCACGCCCGCCTGCGCCAGATCTGCGCACAGTTCGAAGCCCTTCGCCGTCCGCTCGGGCGCGCGGTGGCCCTTGTCGACTGCCTGCCTGCGACCACCACGTGCTGGCAGGCGATCGATGCCGGAACGGGCAGCCTCAGCCTGCGCGCGGGTCCCGACGGGGCGATCACCGTCGACATGCCACCGCACACACCATCGACCACGGCCGCCCCTGCCCGCGGGGACACCCTGGCCTGCGCACTGACACTGGCAACCACGGCCGAACCGGCACAGCAGCCGGCCGAACTCGTCTTCACCACCGCCACGCCGCTCACCGATGCCGAAATGACACTGCTGTCGCGACAGTGCGCGATGGAGATCAGCCAATGCTCGCTGGATGGGCTGTGGGGGCGAAGCCTGCTTGCCGCCAACCTGCTGCACGGTCCGTTCGCCCCCGCAGCATCTGCGGGCACAGGCATATGGGGCGCCCTGCGCCTGCCGGCCGCTCTAGCCGGCACCGCCACCCTCATCGCCGGTATCGCGCTTGCGGTGGGCATCGCGGTCGACCGCAACACGGTCGCTGAGCTGGAAGGCCGCGAGCGTGCGATCTTCGCCGATGCCTTGCCGGCCACGCCTGCGATTGCGCCGCAGCTACAGTTGCGTCGAGCCCTCGATGAAGCACGACGCGATCACGGCCTGCTCAGCGCGGGCGACCTGTTGGCCCTGCTCCAGGCGCTCATCGAGGCGAACAGCTCCCTGCCACTGCAGATGGCCTACCGCACGCCGCGGCTCGAGGCGGAGCTCGCGTCTCCGCTGCCGGCTACTGCGCCGCTCGCCCACCGTGGTCTGAGCGCCAGGCTGGAGGGCCATCGCATCCACCTCCAGCCGCAGCCTTGAGACCGCTACTGTCTCCCGCTTCTCCGCCCTCCGAACGCGCCCCATACGCCCCATACGCCCCCATACGCCCCGTCATGATGAAACGCCTCGCCTCCGCCCTGAGTACGCAGTTCGCCAACCTCGCACCACGCGAACGATGGGCGCTACGCATCGCCTGCCTTTTCGTGCCGTGTGCGCTGGCATGGATGATCGGCGACTGGATGATCGCCGAACGCACGCGGCTCGACCGCCAGCTTCCCGCCCTCATCCTCAGCGTCCAGATGATGGAGCGAGACGCAGCAGAACTCGCCCACCTGCGCCGCAGCCCATCACCCACATCACCAGCCGGCCCCGCAGAACTGGCAGCGTCGGCCATGGCGCACGGCCTCGTCACCGACATCCGGGTCGAGGAGGCAGCAGTCATCGTTTCCGGTTCGAGCTCCCTGGAACGCTTGCTGCCGTGGCTGGCTGAACTGCATTCCCGGCACCGCTTGCGCGTGAGCGAACTCGACTTCGATGCCGGCAACGGTCGCTTCCTGATCCGTCTCGACCCCACAGCGCTCGTACGTTGATGACGAGCAGCCTCCAACCAACATCCCGCCAGTGGCTCCTAGCGGCATTCCTCCTGCTTGCCTTCATCGTCACCCAGGCCCCGGCGGCGCTCATCGATACCGCATTGGCTACCCATAGCGGACATCACATCCGCCTGCTCGAGCGCTCGGGAACGCTCTGGAGAGGCCGGGGCGTACTCGCCGAACACACCCCGCAGGGTCATATACGCTGGCTGACCGTGGCTTGGCAGATTGCCCCCTTCGGGCTCATTCATGGGAGGCCGATACTGGATGTCGAGTTCGACGACCAGCCAGTACTGAACGTCACAGCCAGCCAGAGCGGCCTGGAACTGCGCTGGCAGGTCCACCCGGTCGATATCGCACCACTGATCCGCACGCTCACGCATCCTGCCGCCCGCCTCGGTTGGCATGCACGTGCCTCAGTGCCTGCAGGCGAAGGCGCATGCAACTGGCGCATGAGGTGTAGGGGCGCGATGGCACTGGAGCTGTCCGCCCTTGCGACCAGCGTGTTGCCAGGGCCATCGCTCGGTCGCTTCGGGCTACAGCTCGGACTTGAAGAGCGCACCTTATCGATCGTCGTGGTCAGCCCAAGCGACAACCGGCTGCAGGCAAGCGCCAGCATGGTGGTGCACGCCACACACAGAAGCAGTGGCGACATCCGCATCGGTGGCGACCCCGAGCTAGTCAAGCAACTCGGCGCCCTGACCGGTGACGTGATGCAGCGTCAGGCCGACGGCACGCTACAAGTTCAGTGGCGGCACGGGAGCCTTTAATCAAACTGCAAGAAATTCATAATTTTTTTGTATCGCTAAGCCCCTAAGTTGTCGGTTTCTCAACCACGGCCACGGAGCCTTACACCAATGAGCAATTCCCCGACCAAGGCCTACCTCGACGAACCGCTGCGCGAGGACTGCCCCTCCCCCCATTTCAACGAGGTCCTTGCCGTGCGCATGTCGCGCCGGCAATTGATGAAGGGGAGCATGGCTGCGGCCACCGCCACCCTGTTCGGGACCACGCTGACGGCCTGCGTGTCGGACAGCGACAATGACACCCCGGCAGTCGAGACGCCCGCCGCACCCGGCTTCAGCGAGCCCAAGCTTGGCTTCCAGGCTGTCGCAGTGACGCGTGCCGACACCACGACCGTGCCCGCCGGCTACACGGCCACGCCCTTCCTGCCGCTCGGCACGCCGATCTGCGGCACCTACCCCGAGTACAAGCCCGACGGCACCAACACCGGCGCCGAGCAGGAACAGCAGATGGGGATGTGCCATGACGGCATGCACTTCTTCCCGATCGGCGGCAGTTCGACTCATGGCTTGCTGGTGATGAACCACGAGTACATCGTGCAGCCCGTGCTGCATGCCAATGGCGCGACGACGGTGGGCGGCATCCGCACCGTGCCCGACGAGGTTCGCAAGGAGATCGCCGCACACGGCGTCGCGGTGGTGGAGATTCGCAGCACCGCCCATGGCCAGTGGGAAATCGTACGCGGTGCCTACAACCGCCGCATCACCGGCGCCACCCCGATGGCTATCCGTGGTCCGGTGCGCGGCCACGAGAAGGTGCGCACCAAGTACAGTCCGGATGGCACCCGCACGCGCGGCACGCTCAACAACTGCGCCCACGGCTACACGCCCTGGAACACCTACCTCACCTGCGAGGAGAACTGGGCCGGTTACTTCGTCAACAAGACCGGCCGTCCGCGCGAACACAGCCGATACGGCGTTGCCACCTCGAGCGGCCGTTACCGCTGGGAGACCGTGGCCGGTGACGAGTACGAGCGCTTCGACGTCAGCGTCAAGGCCGCGTCCGCCAGCGAGGACTATCGCAACGAGGTCAACGGCTTCGGCTGGGTGGTCGAGATCGACCCCTTCGACCCTGACTCGACCCCGATCAAGCGCACCGCGCTCGGCCGCTTCGCGCACGAGGGCTGTGTGTATGCGCCGGTGGTCGAAGGCCGCCCCGTCGTCTTCTACATGGGCGATGACTCGCAGAACGAGTACATCTACAAGTTCGTGACCCGCGCCAACTACTCGGCTGCCACCGCCAACGGCAGCATGCTGGACGACGGCACGCTCTACGTGGCCCGCTTCGATGCCGACGGCAGCGGTCGCTGGCTCGCGCTCGACTTCAACAACGCCGACTTCCTGGCTGCCTGCCTGGCCAAGGGCGTCAGCTTCAGCGACCAGGGCGATGTGCTGCTGAACACCCGCCTCGCCGCGGCCACGGTTGACGCGACACCGATGGACCGGCCGGAATGGGGCGCGGTGCACCCGCATACCGGCGAGGTGTACTTCACGCTCACCAACAACAGCAGCCGTACCGTTGCCGACGCGGCCAACCCGCGTGCGCCCAACCCCTATGGCCATATCGTGCGCTGGCGCGAAACCGGCAACGACGCTGCGGCACTGAGTTTCGAGTGGGATATCTTCGTGCTTTCCGGCACGCTGACCGACAGCGGCAAACTCGGCGACGCCACTCAACCGCTGGGCGAGGATGCCATCCATGCCAGCCCGGACGGCCTTTGGATCGACCCGAACGGTATCCTGTGGATCCAGACCGACATGAGCGGCTCGCAGCAGGGTTCGGGCCCATTCGGTGAGAACCAGATGCTGGCCGCCGAACCGGCAACGGGCGAGATCCGCCGCTTCTATGTCGGGCCGAGGGAGCAGGAGGTGACTGGCGTCATCACGACACCTGATGGGAAGACCATGTTCGTGAACAACCAGCACCCCGGGGACCGCTCGACGCCGGGCAACTTCACCAGCAACTGGCCCGATCGTCCGCAGCCTTACACGACGGTCGACCCGTCGGGCCCGCGTCCGCGCTGCGCCACGGTGATCATCACCCGCAACGACGGCGGCGTGATCGGTCTCTGACCAGCGGAAAAGCTCGCGGCTTGCGCCGCTCCTGCGTGGCCCCGCCGCAACTGGGGGCTGCCGTGGGAGTGGCGCAAGCCGCGAGGGGTTGAAGGCGAAACAACCGAAAAGCTCGCGGCTTGCGCCGTTCCTACGTGGCCCCGGCGCGACGGACTGTCATTCAGTGCGGTGCGCTTCGGCCAGGTAGTCGCGGGTGCGCATTTCCATGAGCCGGCTCACGGTGCGTACGAACTCGTGTGCGTTGTGGCCTTCGGTGTAAAGCTCGTAAGCCTCGACCTCTGCGCTCATGATGAGCTTGACGCGGTGGTCGTAGAGCACGTCGATGAGCCAGGTGAAGCGGCGCGCCTCGGACGCATTGCCGACGAGCATCTTCGGTACGGCGGACAGGATCAGCGTGTGGTGCTCGCGCGCAATTTCGAGGTAGTCGTTCTGCGACCGTGGTCCGCCGCACAAGGTCGCAAAATCAAACCAGATCACGCCTGGCGCCTGGCGTACGACCGCTAAGCTGCGTCCGAGGATCTCGATGTCGCCGCCCTCGCCCGGGCTGGCCGCGAGACGGCGGAAGTCCTCTCCCATCTTGGCCTCTGCCGCAGCGTCGTGGGGCACGAGGTAGATCTCCATTTTCTCGAGCGTGCGCAAGCGGTAGTCCGTGCCGTCGTCGACCTCGACCACATCGAAGCGGCGCTTGATCATCTCGATCGTGGGCAGGAAATTGATGCGCATCAGTCCGTTGGGATACAAGCCATCCGGCGGATAGTTCGAGGTCATGACGAAGATGACACCGCGCGCAAACAGGGCGTCAAGCAGGCGACCGAGGATCATCGCGTCGGCGATATCCGATACGTGGAACTCGTCGAAGCACAGCAGCCGGGTTGCGCCCGCGATGCGGTCCGCTACCTTCTGCAGCGGGTCGGGCTCGTGATTGTGATTCTTGAGGTCGTTCTGCACTTCCTGCATGAAGGCATGGAAGTGCACCCGGCGCTTGCGCTTGTAGGGCACGGCATCGAAAAAGCAGTCCATCAGAAAGCTCTTGCCACGCCCGACACCCCCCCAGAAGTATACGCTGCGAGGCATCTGGGGCTTGTTGAAGAACTGCTTGATCCTGCTGCCCTGGCGGGCAGCCTTGAAGCCGACGAGTTCGGTGTACAGTCCTTGCAGGCGCTGGGCGGCAGCACGCTGGGCCGGGTCGGACTGGAATCCACGCGCCTTCAGCTGGGCTTCATAGGCGTCGATCATCCCGTGCTGGGGAACGTTCAGGATGCGATGAGGCATTTTGGGTCGATGTTCAGCTGTGCTGGGGGCAGCAGGTTAACGCAAGAAGGGGTGGGCGCGAGCAGGACTCGCACCCACCCCCCGTTACCGCAGGCGCGGCTTAGAAGTGCAGCGGCCGCTTGTCGCAGGCCAGCGCGGCCTCGTGCACCACCTCGGACAGTGTCGGGTGGGCATGGCAGATACGCGCCAGGTCTTCCGAGCAACCGGCGAACTCCATCGCTACCACGGCCTCGGAGATCAGCTCCGACGCGTTGGCGCCGATGATGTGCACGCCGAGGATACGATCGGTGTTGGCATCGGCCAGCATCTTGACGAAGCCGGTGGGATCGCCCATGCCGAGCGCGCGACCATTGGCCAGGAAGGGAATCTTGCCGACCTTGTAGGCCACGCCAGCGGCCTTGAGCTGCTGCTCGGTCTTGCCGACCCAGGCAATCTCAGGGCTGGTGTAGATGACCCAGGGCACGGTGTCGAAGTTGCAGTGACCCGCCTGGCCTGCCATCAGCTCGGCGACCATCACGGCCTCTTCCATTGCCTTGTGTGCCAGCATCGGACCGCGCACCACATCGCCAACCGCCCACACGCCGGGCAGATTCGTCCGGCAGTGGTCATCGACCTCGATCATGCCGCGCTCGGTGATCTTGAGGCCGACGGCTTCCGGGTTGAGGCCGGCAGTATTGGGGACGCGGCCAACCGACACGATCAGGCGGTCGGCTTCGAGCTTCTGCTCTGCACCGTCCTTGTCCTTGTAGGCGATCGTGACGCCCTTCTTGCCGACCTTCACCTCGCCGATCTGAACACCGAGGTTGATCTTGAGGCCTTGCTTGGTGAAGACCTTGAGTGCCTCCTTGGCCACATCCTGATCGGCAGCGGCAAGGAAATCGGGCATGGCTTCGAGCACGGTGACATCCGCGCCCACGCGGCGCCACACCGAACCCATTTCGAGCCCGATCACACCGGCACCGATCACCGCGAGCTTCTTGGGCACCGCGTCGATGTCGAGGGCGCCGACGTTGTCGCAGACGATCTTGTTGTCGACCGGAATGCCGGGCAGGTGGCGCGGCGCCGAACCGGTGGCGACGATGACCTGCTTGGCGACGACGAGCTCTTCGCCGACCTTGACGTGCCAACCGGCGTCACCCTTGCCGACGAAAGCGCCGTGACCGTTCAGCAGCGTGACCTTGTTCTTCTTGAACAGACCCTTGATGCCGCCGGTGAGCTGGTCGACGATGCCGCTCTTGCGCGCGATCATCTTGGCGACGTCAATCTTCGGCGTGCCGACGCTGATGCCCTGGCTCTCGAAGCTGTGACCCGCTTCCTCGAACAGGTGCGAGGTGTGCAGCAGCGCCTTGGACGGGATGCAACCCACGTTCAGGCAGGTACCGCCCAGGCGCGGCTCGCCCTTGGGATCCGCATAGGGGTTGGACTCGCAGCACGCGGTCTTGAAACCGAGCTGTGCAGCGCGAATGGCCGCCACATAGCCGCCGGGACCGCCGCCGATGACGAGGACGTCGAATTCTTTGGACATTCATCTCTCCCTTCAGGAAAACGGGGCGCTGCCCCGCCGCACAGGCAAGCAGCCTGGCGGCGTGACGCGCCCCTGTGCGTTGTGATCAGACGTCGAGGATCAGGCGAGCCGGATCTTCCAGCGCTTCCTTCATCGTCACCAGGCCAAGCACGGCCTCACGACCGTCGATGATACGGTGGTCGTAGGACATCGCCAGGTAGTTGATCGGACGCACGACGACCTGGCCGTTCTCGACCACGGCGCGATCCTTGGTGGCATGGATGCCGAGGATGGCCGACTGCGGCGGGTTGATGATCGGGGTCGACATCATCGAGCCGAACACGCCACCGTTGGAGATCGAGAAGGTGCCACCCGACAGGTCGTCGAGCGACAGCTTGCCGTCCTTGGCCTTCTGGCCGAACTCGGCGATCTTGAGCTCGATCTCGGCGATCGACATGGACTCGGCGTTGCGCAGGATCGGCACCACCAGGCCGCGCGGCGAACCGACCGCGATGCCGATGTCGATATAGCCGTGGTAGACGATGTCGCTGCCATCGACCGAGGCGTTCAGGATCGGGAACTTCTTCAGCGCGGCCACCGCGGCCTTGACGAAGAAGCCCATGAAGCCCAGGCGTACGCCATGGGCCTTCTCGAACTTGTCGCCATATTGCTTGCGCAGCGCCATCACCGGCGCCATGTTGACCTCGTTGAACGTGGTCAGGATGGCGTTTTCGTTCTTCGACTGGATCAGGCGCTCGGCGATGCGGGCGCGCAGGCGCGTCATCGGCACACGCTCTTCGGGGCGATCACCGACGGCGGCGATCACCGCCGGGGCAGCAGCAGCGGCAGCCTTGGGCTGGGCGGCGACGGCGTCTTCCTTGGTGACGCGACCGCCACGGCCGGAGCCCGCGACGTCGCCGGCGGCGATGCCCTTCTCATCGAGGATCTTGCGCGCGGCCGGGCTTGCAGCACCCGCGGCCGAGGCGGCGGGAGCGGCCGGCGGCGGCGTCACCGCCTGCACCGGCGCGGCAACCGGCG